>JANOZG010000951.1:0-2126 GCA_031429275.1 Planctomycetota bacterium | reverse complement strand
TGCAGGATACTGGCCAGGGCTGTCGGAGGCATAGTGGATGGAAATCACTTGATGCCAGTCATCGGCGTTTTTAACAGCGATAAATGCGGCGCGGACGGCGGTGGTGGCTGGGTGCCATGGTGAGTAGTGTATGCAGAATTTTCGAAGCTGCTTCGACACCTGATCGCGAGGAAGAATCTGTTCCGCCAAGCGAAAATGTTCGCAGATCACGTCGCGTTGTTCATGCACTGTCGGAGGTTGCGGCATTGGTTCGCCGCGCAACAGTGCGGCGGCCTGGGAGAAGATCCATGGATTTCCGATCGAACCACGAGCGGCCGTGACGCCATTCACTCCGGTTTCTCGCAGCATTCGCACACAATCGGCAGCTGTGAACAGATCTCCGCTGCCAAGCAACGTGCGATCCGGAAACAAACGGCGAACCTCTTTCAAAAACTCCCAGCGACTTGGTCCGACATATTTTTGTTCAACCGTGCGGCCGTGAACCGTGACGGCGGCGACACCCAGATCAAATGCCGACTCAATAATCCGGAAGAAATTGTCGCGACTCTGTTGAGTGTCATCTAGGCCTCGACGCATCTTAACGGTGACCGGGATCTGTGACGGCACAGCGTCACGAACTCGGCGAACGATTTCAATTGCGACATCAGGCTGGCCCAGATGATAGCCGCCGCGACATCGTCCCGATGCCTTCTTGGCGGGACACCCGAAATTGATATCAATCACATCAAACCCAGCCTCAACAAGCTTCTTCGCGGCGGGTGGAAATTCATCCGGTTCCGCCCCCATCAACTGCGCGCCGACGGGATGATCATCGTCCGTGACATACAAATGATGCCGCGTCCTGGAGCGGGCTTTCAGTGAGCTGACAAACGAATCAATCATTACCTCACAAATGGAATACGGCGCGCCCAGCTTGCGCGCGATGGCTCGCATGGGCCAGTCGCTGTAGCCACTCATCGCCGCCTGAACGACGGGAAGGTTCAAATGGTGAGGTCCGATCGTGAGCAAGTTTGAAACCTAGTGAATTGTAATTGTGAGGAACGACCGAAAGGCTCGAAATACACCGTGAACGATACAAATCCATCACAGCAATGCTCCGCCTGACTGGATAACGTGGCGTTATCCCACCGGGCTGCATCTATTCTGCGAGCGGTCGAAACTGAGGCGTGGCTTCGGCGAGCGGGGAATGTTAATCCCCTGATTGCGGCCCTGACGAAGAATCAGGGGACTCACGTCCCCCGCTCGCCTCAATTCAACTCGCGCCAAGTTTATTGTCCCAGAACTTCTGCGGCGAGTTGCTGCACGGCCTTTGACTCGTGCTTTCGCAATTCCATAACAAGTTCGTTCGTTCGGAGTCCGGGCGGCAGTTTTTTTCTGGCGATGGCTCGCAGGGTTTCAAGACATCGAGCTTCGTTTCGCAACAACGCACCGATCGCCAGTTTGCTGTTCGCCTCGGAGAAATGAGCGAATTCCTTGATCAGCATCGCAGCGACTGCGTCATCCTGAACATCTGAAATTCCGCTGATCGCACCCATTTGCAGCTCTTCATGAATGCCCTTCTGAAGATATCGATCAAGATGCGGCAGGCTGATTTTTACCTCACGCATCGCAACCATACGAAGTGCGTCGTAGCGTGTGCCTGTCGGAACAGACTCATCGTCGGCCATGGCCGAAGACAGGATCAACGCGTTTTGCCATGATGCCTTCAATGAAGCGTCGTCGCCGATGATCTTTTCGAATTCTTCCAGCGGCCATTTGCCTGACAAACCGATTCCATTGATCAAGCCGCCGCCGATCACAACCGATTGCCAATGTTCAAGTCGCTCCCCGGTAGCTGGCAGCGACGCTTTTAACACGCTGCGGTTGTTGTCGATGTTCGTTGTCTTTCCGACCGTAATCGCGACTCGCCAAATCCACGGAATCCGACGATATTCTTCTTTGCTGCCGTACTCTTCCGGCAGGCCTTTGGCCATCAGAGGAATAATCTCAGCAGCTCTATCCAGATGTGCGGTGATCAGCTTTTCACGAGCTGCATCTGAGTTCGTATCATCGATCAGAAACGCTGCAATTGCCGCCGGTGTCTCGGGAGATCCTGCAACTGATTCTGCGCTATCGTTCACTCCAGT
>JANOZG010000950.1:0-3372 GCA_031429275.1 Planctomycetota bacterium | reverse complement strand
CGCTGAGACAGGGGAACTGTTTACCCCGGAAACTCGCTTCGGAAATGAACGTCAGAAGTACTCAGAAGCCAGCGAATTGCGATATTTGACTCCTGAACAATTGATCGCTCAGACGAAAGTGCCGGAAGGTTTCGAGATTCAACCGTTTGCCGATGAAACAATGTTTCCGGAACTTGCCAAACCAGTGCAATTGAACTTTGATAACAAAGGACGGCTGTGGGTTTCGTGTATGCCGACGTATCCTCAATGGAAACCAGGTGATCACAAACCGGACGATCGCCTGTTGATTCTGGAAGACACCGATCACGACGGCAAAGCAGATTCCTGCAAAGTGTTTTACGATCAACTGCATTGCCCGACTGGGTTTGAGTTCTGGAATGGCGGGGTCATCGTCGTCGATCAGCCCCGGTTACTGTTTCTAAAAGATACCGACGGCGACGACAAGGCCGATCAAGTCGTCCATTTGCTCGATGGCTGGGCGTCAGATGATACACATCATACAGCCAGCGCGTTCGAATGGAGTCATGGCGGAAAGTTGCACATTTTGGAAGGCATCGCCACCAGCACAACCCTCGAAACACCGTGGGGACCGCATCGCAGCCAGGGCGCGGGTGGTGCCTATGTGATGGATCCTCGCACACTGAAGATTCGTCAGTTTGCCTTGCCTGGCCAGTACAATATGTGGTGCTATGTCTTTAACAACTGGGGACAGGGCATCGTCGGTGACGGTACAACCGCGAATCAGGCATGGGATACGCCGCTTTCGGGTGCTCAGTTTGGTGGTCGAACCGGACTGAACTTTGTCTTCAATAACGAAGGCATGCGTCCGGCCCTCGGTAGTGAGTTCCTTGTCACTCGAAACTTTCCCGACAGTGTTCAGGGACAGTTTACGTATGCTTGTGTGATTAACATGAACGGACTGCCTCGTTTCACAGTGAACAACGATGGCGGCGGCTTTCATGGTGACAGAATCAAGAACGCTGACAATACGCCAGACGATCTGATCAGTTCCGAAGATAAGCATTTCCGTCCGGCTGATCCGCAGATCGGTCCTGACGGAGCGTTGTGGTTTGGTGACTGGGCAAACGCTCTGATTGGTCACATGCAATACAGCCAGCGCGATCCGAATCGCGATCATACACGAGGTCGTATTTACCGCCTTGTGTATCCGGGTCGTCCGCTTGTGACTCCCGTGACTCAATTTGGAAAATCGGTGCCAGAAATCCTGCAGCAGCTGCGAGAATACGAATGGCGAACGCACTACCGGGCTCGTCGCGAACTGCATGATCGGACTACGGCAGAAGTGATTCCAGCAGTTGCGGCATGGGTGCAGTCTTTGAAATCTGAAGATCCGGAATTCGATCGCATGCGAACCGAAGCACTTTGGATTCAACAGGCACATCATCAAATTGATCAGGGCTTGTTGGCTGCGGTATTGAAAGCGTCGTCGTCTGATGCGCGAGCTGCTGCGGTGCGAGTTCTTTCAGACGAACGTGATTCAATCACAGATTCGCAGACGATGCTGATCGCTGCGTCAAAGGATGAACATCCACGTGTGCGAACGGAAGCGGCTCGCGGGCTGAGCTTCTTCCCGACGCTTGAGGCACAGTCAGCTTTGCTGCAGATGACGAGTTTCCCGGCCGATTACTGGGTGGACTACACATTGCAGCATGCTCTTGGTGCCAATGAAAAGGTCTGGCGTGGCGATTATATCAGCGGCAAAATCCCAGGCTTGAGCGATCGCTCAGCAGAGATCGTCACTAAACTGATGGAGGCATCGAAATCTGGTTCAGTGGCTTTGCCATTTTTGCAGACGCTGATGTCACAACAGCCAAAGCCAGAGGAAGAACGGAATAAAGCCATGACAGCTTTGGCTGATTTGAAGGGCGATGCAAATCGTGGACGCGAAGTATTTGTTCGCAACTGCACGGCGTGCCACAAAGTGGGGAACGGCGAAGGTCGTGAATTTGGTCCGAACCTGGCTGGTGTTGCGAAACGCATGAACAAATTCAAAATCGTACAGTCGGTGATCGAGCCAAATGCCGAAGTGGCGGAAAAATATCGATCGACATTGATCGTTACCGCCGACGGAATGCCAACCGCTGGACTTGTCGTTTCAGAGGACGAGAAGGAAGTGCAACTCTTCGACGGTAAAGCTGTTCGAAAAATCGCGAAGGCTGATATCGAAGAACGCGTCACACAGCAGCAAAGCAGCATGCCCGAAGGTGCTGCCACGACGCTGGCACCTTCTGAATTCGTTGATTTGATGGAATACCTTGGCTCACAGAACCAGGATGTTGCACCGAAGTGATCCGAATTGCCTACGTCATACCCACTTTGGACCAATCCGGAGCCGAACGTCAACTAACTTTGCTGGCCACCAGCCTGCCACGTGACAAATACGACATTCGAGTCATCGCGCTGCAACGCGGCGGGCCGTATTTGAAGGTGTTGCAGGATGCAGGGATCGACGTTCGTGTCCTCGGAAAACGTTTCCGGTTTGATGCATTAACCTGGTGGCAACTGCGGCAGGAGTTACGTTCGTTTCAGCCACACATTGTGCAGTCATTTTTGTTCGCGGCGAATTCGTACGTGCGTCTGCCCGGTGTGACGCCGTCAACGACGAAGATTGTCGTTTCTGAACGATGTGTCGACAGTTGGAAAAGCAACTGGCAGTTGAATCTCGATCGTCGGCAGATTCATCGAACTCACGCCATGACGGCAAATTCGCAAAGCGTTGCGGATTTTTACAGTGGCGTAGGAGTTCCACGAGATCTGATTACCGTGATTCCCAATGCCTTGCCCACAGCCGTGTCGACATACTCAAAGCAACAGGCCAGAGAAATCCTTGGGCTGAAAGAGCAGCATCGCGTCGTGGGTTTCGTCGGTCGCCTGGCAGCGCAAAAACGCTTGCAGGATGTTGTCTGGGCATTCCAATTGTTGCATCAACTGGTCGATGAAGCTCGGCTGGTCCTGATTGGCGATGGCCCTGCGCGTGACGCGCTTTCGGATCTGGCGACCAACTTCGGTTGCCGCGACCGAATCGTTTTCGCCGGACATCGCGCGGATGCGTCTGCACTGATGACTGCCTTTGATGCGTTTGTTCTCGGAAGCGAATTTGAAGGCATGTCCAACAGTTTGATGGAAGCCATGTCAATGGGCTTGCCATGCGTCGTGAGTGATATTGCACCCAATCGTGAACTTGTGACTGACAATGTGACCGGTCTGTTATTTCCGGTCGGTAAATCGCCGGATCTGGCAAAGCTCAGCGCAAACGTGCTGACCGATCCAGATCTGGCCAATCGACTCGGCCAATCGGCACGCCAACACATTGCAACTCAGCATACGATAGAAAAAGCTGTCGCCGCACAC
>JANOZG010000949.1:0-5214 GCA_031429275.1 Planctomycetota bacterium | reverse complement strand
TCTGGTTTGCGGATACGCCAGCAGAAAAACTCGATCACACCCAGCGTCCGGTCCCCGATAATGACTGGGCAGGCGAACGCGCTGTGCAGGCCTTGGTTCAGCGCCGAAGCACGCCGAGGAAAGTTTTTATCCTCGGCGATATCAAGTATCCATGCGGGCTTGCCCGTGGCCCAGACCCGACCAGGAAGTCCCTCTCCTTCTGCAAACGTGCGACTGAAACTTTCTGCTTCAAAGTCACTTGTCGATACGTCTGGGTTGTGCCAACTCTGAAGGCAATTCAGGCGATCATTGTTGTCGCTCACCACCCAAAAGAACCCGACATCCCACGCCAGGCTTTCGCACACCGCTCGCAAGACACCTTTGGCGACCGCATCGACGTCCGTCGCCTGATTCAAAGCGTGTGTCACAGCGAGGCGAGCGGTTCGATGCTGTTCGGCTCTTGACCGCTGGCTGATGTCTCGCAGGTAGGCTGTGAACACAGGCGGGTCCTCAGTCGATATACGGGTAATCGACAGTTCAACGGGGAACTCGCTGCCGTCTGCCCGCAGGGCGGAGAGTTCGAGCCGCTTGCCGAGCACCGGTCCTTCGCCCGTGGCGATGTAGCGCGCCATACCTTGACGATGTTGCTCCCGAAACGCTGGCGGTATAATCAGGTCCACAAGGTCACGACCGATGATTTGGGCCCGCGAATAACCGAAAGTTTGCTCGGCCGCCGGGTTAAACTCGACGACCTGACCGTCGTGGTTCATGGTGATGATGCAGTCGAGGGCGGTTTCAAGGATAGCGCTCTTGCGAGCCTCACTAGCCATCAGTTCACGTTCGGCACGCCGCTGGTCGGTCACGTTCCGAAACACCAGCACACTGCCGATAATCTTTTTTGCGTAGTCACGGATCGGCGCCGCACTATCGTCGATCGGCCATTCCGTACCGTCTTTCGAGATCAGGAGCGTGTGGTTTGCTAAACCGACAACTTTGCCTTCCCGAAGCGAACGGAGCGCGGGGTTTTCGACGGGCTGCCGGGTCGTTTCGTTGACGATCGGGAAAACGTCCAAAAGCGGACATCCCTGTGCCGCCTCTTGTGTCCAGCCGGTCAACTGTTGAGCCACTTTATTGAGAAACACAACGTGCCCCTCGGCGTCCGTCGTGACGACTCCATCGCCAATACTGGCCAGCGTCACGCGTAAGCGTTCCCGCTCCTCAATGATGACCCCTTCCGCCGCCTGCCGAAGTTGTGATTCCTTTTGAAGCTGCTGATATTGCAGAAGAGTATCGGCACCTTTTTCCTCGGCGCACCGACGAGCCGTTCGTAGTTGCTCGAACAAGGCAATGCATCCGGCACCAATAATGGCATAGAACAGGAGACCGATGATGTCCTCATGGCGCGAGATGCGAAGCGAAAGACGCGGGTCGATAATAAAAAACGACACTGCCGCCAACCCCAGCCCCAGGGCGAAAGTTGCCGGCCCCCGGCCGCCGTACCATGCGACAAATGTCACTGCAGCGAACAGCGTGATCAGCGGCAGGCGTTCGTTCAGAATCGGATCGAGCAGTAATCGCAATCCAACGGCCAGCGCCACAGCGACGACCGCGACACAATATCGGACTGTGGCGGTGGTGTTCGTAGTGCTCAGAATCGGCATGTGCGTCTCATCAGGTTCCATGGTGTGTCGGTATCGTCGCCTAAAACTCTTAAGAGTCGGCAACGTCGTGGTGCAGGTGACCGGTTATGTTGAAGGGGCAACATCAGCTCGTGGTGTGTGGGGTAGATAAAGTTCATCATCAACTTGCCGGATGCAACGTTTTGCGACGCTCCGACCCTTCGTCCCGCTTCCAGCAACCTGAGCATGACGAAAAGACCGAGAAATCCTCCCAAAGGGTTCAGCTGGAATCGCCATTGATTTTTCCTTTCCGGCATGCGGAAAAAAGACGTCCAGCTAAAAAACAGCCGCTTCTGCAGGGCGTTGGAGGAGTTTCTGCCGCAACTGATTGATGAATGCGTCTGATTTGCAACGCGAATACTGGCGGTAACCGGTCATCAGATGGCGCACAGCCAAGGACGTTCCTGCTCGGTCCCGGTTTCTGAGCGTCGCGATACTTGTGCCGAGGATTACAGCAGCTTCGCTCATGGTCATGACATCGCTCATCGCAACTATCTGAGTCGACATGGACACCCTTGCTAAACCCCTTGAACTTCGGCCATGGTAGCACCCAGCAAGATGCTTGCATACCAACCCGCCTGCGAAACCCTGCGGTGTCCTACTCAATCGGAGGATTTTTTGGAATTTCGAAAAGCCTGAGTTCGGGAATTTACCGAGTCATGTTTGCATTGATGAACTGGAGCATCGATTCCAGTGTTCGCTCCCTACTGTTGCGTCGAAATATCCTGCTAAGATGTGCCACACTTTCACTGCGCAATTGTTCAGAAACGACTGTTGCATTAATCGTTTGACTAAAACTTGTTTCTGGTCACCTTTCTTAATCCGAACGATATTCAGACCGGATTCAAATCCATGCCCGAGCCTCCTCCATCCAGCCGTCGAACGCGACCGACGCAGAGTGAGGTTGGACAGGCGGCAGCGCTGACGGTCGGGACGATTCCCTACGCGGAACTGCATTGCCGCACAAATTACTCGTTTCTCGAAGGGGCATCTCATGCGGATGAACTTGCAGCACGGGCCACTGAACTTGGGCTTAAAGCGATCGCTGTCACAGATCGTAATTCGCTGGCGGGTGTTGTGCGAGCGCACGTTGCGGCCAAAGAAGCGGGATTAAAACTGCTGATCGGGGCCGAGATCGTTCCCACTGACGGACCTTCCATCGTATTGCTGGCGACGGACCGAAACGCATACGGTCGATTGTCGCGGTTAGTCACCACTGGACGGCGGCGTGCTCCGAAGGGTGAGTGTCGACTGAAAATCGCCGATGTGCTGGAACATGCCGAAGGTCTGCTGTGTTGTGTCCCGCTGAGCGAAGAGAGCCGATTTAGGTTTGAACGGCGGTACGCCCCAGGCATGTTAATGGATGTTGCGGCCTCGCATCTGCAAACAATGAAAGAAGGCTTTGGCGATCGATGTTACGGACTCGCCGAACTTCATTGCGGACCCCACGATCATCTCAATCTGCTGCGTTGGCGGAAGACAGCAGCAGAAGTCGGGATTCCAATCGTGGCGGCCAATGATGTGCACTATCACATCGCTCGCCGCCGAGCGCTGCATGATGTGGTGACGGCAATACGTCATGCAACAAGCCTGCAATCGCTGGGGCATGAACTGTTTCCAAACGGCGAACGGCATTTAAAATCCGGTGACCAATTGATGCCTCTGTTTGGCGGTGATTCGACTATTCTCGAGCGATCTCTACAAGTCGCAGATCGCTGCACGTTTTCTCTCGACGAATTGCGGTACGAATACCCGGAAGAACTTGTGCCAAATGGCGTCCCGCCGATTCAGTATTTGAGTGAACTTACATGGAGCGGAGCGGCACAGCGGTATCCGAAAGGCGTGCCAACGAAAGTTCGTGATCTCATCAATCACGAACTCACACTAATCGAAGAGCTACATTACGAAGCGTATTTCCTGACGGTTTACGATCTTGTCCGTTTTGCTCGTGAACGCAGGATTTTGTGTCAGGGCCGCGGATCCGCAGCGAATTCCGTGGTTTGCTTTTGTATTGGAGTCACATCGGTTGACCCGAGTCGCATTGATGTCCTGTTCGAGCGGTTTATCAGTCGCGAACGCAACGAAGCACCAGACATCGACATCGATTTTGAACATGAACGCCGCGAAGAAGTTTTACAGTATCTTTTCGAGCGTTACGGACGCGATCGCGCGGGGATGACAGGGGCCGTGATCACCTATCGACCGCGATCGGCAATTCGCGATATCGGTCGAGCTTTGGCGTTGTCGAATGACCGGATTGATAAGCTGGCCAATCAGATGGAGCATGTCGATAACGCTGAACAGTTTCCGGAACGCATGCGAGAGGGTGGCATTGATCCTCAATCACTGCTCGGACGGCAGATGCTGGAGTTGCTGAATTCGTTGTTGACATTTCCTCGCCATTTGTCGCAGCATTCCGGGGGCATGGTGATGTCGCGAGGGCTGCTGAGCGAACTTGTGCCGATCGAGAATGCGTCGATGCCGGGTCGCACCGTGATTCAATGGGACAAAAACGATCTTGATGCGTTGGGGCTATTGAAGGTCGATTGCCTTTCGCTGGGAATGCTCAGTTGCATTCGTCGCGCGTTTGATCTGGTCGAAAAACATCACGACAGAGCTTTGACGCTGGCGAATGTGCCTTCCGAAGATCCCGCCGTTTACGACATGATCAGCGCGGCGGATACGATTGGCGTGTTTCAGATCGAAAGCCGCGCGCAGATGAGCATGCTGCCGCGATTGAAGCCACATTGTTTTTATGATCTGGTCATCGAAGTGGCAATCGTGCGACCGGGGCCAATTCAGGGCGATATGGTGCATCCGTATCTGCGTCGCCGAGCTGGTGAAGAGCCGGTCGATTATCCGAACCAGGCTGTTCGTTCGGTCCTGCACAAGACGCTGGGAGTTCCGATCTTTCAGGAACAGGCCATGCGGCTGGCGATTGTCGCGGCCGGGTTTACGCCGGGCGAAGCCGACCAGCTTCGTCGCGCGATGGGAGCATGGCGCAAGACGGGCGTTATTGCAAAGTTTCATGAGAAACTTGTGAATGGAATGAAAGATCGCGGCTACGACTCAGAATTTGCCGAGCGTCTTTTCAAGCAGATCAGCGGGTTTGGTGAATATGGATTCCCCGAATCACACGCCGCGAGTTTTGCGTTGCTGGTGTATGTTTCTGCGTGGCTCAAACGTTATCACCCGGCTGTGTTTGCGGCAGCGTTGATCAACAGTCAGCCTATGGGATTCTACGCACCGGCGCAGCTGGTGCGCGACGCGCGAGAGCACGGAGTCGTGATTCTTCCGGCTGATATCAGTCACAGCGACTGGGACTGTACGTTGGAACGGATTGATGGCGATCCTGCGTTGGGACGATTTCGACATGACGATGAACGCTACGCACTGCGGCTCGGTTTTCGACTGTTGCGAGGCTTCTCAGAAGAACACGGACGGCTGATTGAAACGGTGCGGCATCGCGGCGGGAGGTTTCTGTCATTTAAAGATTTCGCTCAACGGACGCAGTTCAATCGCGCCATATTGCAGCGTTTGTCGCGAGCTGATGCAT
>JANOZG010000948.1:0-40484 GCA_031429275.1 Planctomycetota bacterium | reverse complement strand
GCCGGAACGGCGCTGCGCTTGGTCCGGCCTGCAAACTCTCCAACCTTCGTTTCTGAACACTGAAAACTGAACACTGAAAACTTCATACCATGCGAAACCAAACCGCCACAAAGCTGCTCTTCGAAATGTCCAAAGCCGGGCGAGGCACAATCGTCTTTCCTGAAAGCGACGTTCCCGAAGTTCAGTCGTTGCCTGCGATCGCCGATGCCTACCTGGCATCGTCACCGCTGTCGCTTCCAGAAATTGCTGAACCGGACGTGGTTCGGCATTTTGTCAATCTGTCGACGCTCAATATGAGCGTCGATTCGCATTTCTATCCGCTCGGCAGTTGTACAATGAAGTACAACCCGAAACGTCACGAGCGACTGGCTCGTCTGCCACAGGCCGCGACAAGTCATCCATATCAACCAGAAAATCAAATTCAGGGACTGCTGAGCATTCTGTTTGAAATGCAGAATATGCTGGCTGAAATTTCAGGCCTGCCGGGCGTTTCTTTGCATCCAGCTGCTGGAGCCCAGGGCGAGTATACTGCATTGCTGACTGCGGCAGCCTACTTCAAGGATCGTGGCGAAAATCGGACTCGAGTCCTGTTTCCAGCCAGCGCGCATGGAACAAATCCGGCCAGCGCTGCACTTGCGGGTTTCGAATGTGTGCAGCTTGCCGCCCGTAAGAGTGGTTTCGTGGACCTGGATCCGCTGAAAGCTGAACTTGATGATCGTACCGCCGTGTTCATGGTGACGAATCCCAACACGCTTGGATTGTTCGAACGTGATATCGCAAAAGTCTCCGAATTGCTGCATGCCGTTGGTGGCCTCGTCTATATCGACGGCGCGAACATGAACGCGATTCTGGGCAAGACTCGGCCCGGAGACTTTGGTGGCGACATGATGCATTACAATGTGCATAAGACATTTACCGGACCTCACGGAGCCGGTGGGCCGGGATCTGGCCCCATTGCAGTGCGAGACTTCCTCGCGCCATTTTTGCCAGCACCGATCGTTACACATGACCCCGCTAAAGACTGGTATTCCCTGTCAAAGCCAGCGAAGTCCATCGGTCAGGTTCGCACGTTCTTCGGTAACGTTGGAATTCTGCTGCGAGGTTACTTCTACATCCGCACGCTCGGCGGTCCGGGCCTGCGCGAGGCCTCCGAAAATGCGGTTCTCAATGCGAACTACATTCTCAGTCAGGTCAAAGACTTTCTGGAAGTCCCCCACGGCGACCGCTGCATGCACGAATTTGTGGCAAGTGCTCGCAAGATCAAAGAAGCCACCGGCGTCACGACGATGGACATCGCCAAACGCCTGCTCGACTACGGCTTCCACGCGCCGACAGTCTACTTCCCGCTGGTTGTTGATGAAGCCATGATGATTGAACCCACGGAGACCGAATCCCTCGAAACTCTTGACGCGTTCGCCACTGCGTTGCGCGCGATATGCAATGAGCCTGCTGATCTCGTCAAAGGTGCGCCCCATTCAACTGCGGTCTGCCGCCCGGATGAAGTTAACGCTGCGAGAAAGCCAGTGCTGTGCTGGTCGGCTCCAAATTGCTGAGCGGTTTCGCGTAAAGCCAGCGAGGTAAGTGATTCGTCACTCGCTCAATTGAGGGTGGCCGGGGTTGGAGGGCAGTAGCCCGAAACCCTGGGGCCTCCTTCGCTCTGCTCAGTCCAGCCCTGGCCATCCTACGCTAATTTCTGAATGTGACGAAGCACTACTCGGAGAAATGCTGAACGGATCAATAGAGCTTCGCTCTTGGATAGCACCTTTGCATTACGATTCGGCGAAGCCAGAACAAAGCAATCAGGTTGACCAATTTCAACCAGATCAGCCACGACGACTGCTCCCATGCTTCACGAAAATCCGTGGCGGCAAACGCCAGAAATGCGGCGCTGTAAACAAGTTCAATCGATGATTTGCGATGTTTCAAGTATCGCCAAGTGACCAAGGCTGCGAAGACAAGCGATGCAGTGCCTTCCAGAATATTGAACCAATGGTAAATCACCGAGAACCATTGGTCGTCACTCGGATTCCAGCGCCACCATGTCTGCGTGAATAACGATTCAATGAACTGGCGCACTTGAATCCCCGCAAATTCAGGTCGAGCTTGTTGCCAACGTCAGTCCAACCTTGCAGGCCGAAAGATATTCCGGAATGAACAGTCGTTCTTTCACAGTGTGAATCTCATGCTGACCGCAACCCATGGTGACGGCTGGAAAGCCATGTACTGCCATCCAGTTTGCGTCGAGACCGCCGTCGCAGATTTGTGGGACCGGATTCAACCCGACGGATTTAGATGCTGACTTCGCAATGAGGACACAATCGCTTTCGTCGGGGATGCGGAACGCTTCGTACCGCACATCCTCTACGAATTTGAGAGTTGCGTTTTGACCGCAGGCGTTGGACAAGCTCCCGACGGCCGCTTCAAAGGCTTCGCGCCACGCGGCAACGATTTGCTGTCGAAACTTGCTGTCATGGCTGCGGGCTTCAGCCTGAAGTGTCAACGCTGGCATCACGACGTTTGTTGCATCGCCGCCGCGGACGATACCGAGATTGCTTGAACCTCGACTTTTTCCCTTGCGAACAAGTCCATGCCAGCCATTCTTCTGCAACTGAGCCATCGCGATGGATGCAACCACTGCAGCATTCACTCCGTCTTCCGGATGAGCGCCGGCGTGACTGGCGATACCATCAATTCGGATTGAAAGATTGTTGGCTCCAACAGCACCGGTGATCAGGCTGTTGGGATCGCGTCCGTCCCAATTGAAGCACAGCGCCGGGTTGCCCAGCTTGCTGGCGTTCACGTAACGAGCTCCGCGCAGACCAATTTCTTCCTGGACAGTGAACAGGAGCGTCAGTGGCGGATAGTCGAGACCCTGTTTGAGCGTCTCAAGGATCGCCGTCAGAACCACAGCACAGCCCGCTCGGTTGTCACCGCCCAATGCGGTTTCTTTTGACTTCGGACGGATCCAGTCGCCTTCGCGAACTGGCTGACAGCCGACGCAGAGTGGCACTGTATCCATGTGAGCCATTAATAGCCGGCGTGATCCTTTGACAGTACCTTTCAACTTCACAATGAGATTGCCTGTTGTGCCACCGGCGGGGCTTTTCTTGTGTGCGGTGTCGATCGAAATCGATGACTTGGGAACTCCAGCATCCTGCAGTGTCTTCTGTATCCACTCGGAAACATCGTGTTCCTGACAGCTGCCGCCTGAAATTGAAATAAGATCCATCACCCGTCGGATGGCTTTGTCTTCATTAAGTTGAATCACTTTTTGGTCCTGAAATTTGAGTTAAGGGGGGGCTCCTCGTGGTCACCAGTGAGCCCAAGGCCGGTAAAGAAAAACGTCAGTCCAAACGTCACGACCGCAGTGACGCCGCCGATCAAAATGGCAGCAATAATCGTAAATGGCCCCGGTGTCTTATTGCCTTCCGAAAGAGGCACATCTGCAACTTGACTTGCGAGGTATGGGTTGTCTTCAGGTTTTTGGGGCTCTGACATGCCCCGCTCACTCATAGATCGGACAAAATGTATTAAACGCCGACTCACAGAATACACCGGGATCGTTAAATCGTCGATTTCGATCCAGATCAGATATGGACTGCATTTCATCGGCTGTCAGCTCGAAATCAAACAGCTGCAGATTCTCCTTCATTCTTGAAACGCTATTCGTCTTTGGAATGACTGAGGTTCCTCGCTGCACACCCCACCGCAGCAGAACTCGCGCGGCGGAGCGATGTTTATCCAATGCGATGGCCTGGACGATCGAGTGATCGAGCAGTGATTCTGCCGGAGCTGCCATTCCGAGACTATAGTAACTGGCCGCGCCAAGCGGCGAAAATGCGGTGAACGCGATGTTCTCCTGCTGGCAGTATCGTAATAGTTTGGCCTGGACAAGAAACGGATGTGATTCGACCTGCAATACGGAAGGGCGAATTCGCGCATACGATAAAAGGTCTCGCAGAAGGCTTGTCCCAAAATTGCAAATGCCGATGTGTTTTACCAGGCCGTCATCAACCAGCTTTTCCATGGCGCGCCATGTTTCGCTGATCGGGACGCGAGCTTCTTCCATGCGAGGATTGTTCGCCGCTGGATCCGAGAACCAACCAGGCGGATAGCGGACATCAAAGGGAATATACTTCTGAGCGATCGGAAAGTGGATGAGGTACAGGTCCAGTTGCTTAAGCCTCAGATCACTCAGCGATTTCTCGCACGCCATTCGCACATGTTCAGCAGAGTGATACGTGTTCCACAACTTTGAAGTGACCCACAGATCATCGCGCTGACAAAGTCCTGATTCAATTGCCTGAGCGATTCCGTGTCCGACTTCAATTTCATTGCCGTAATCACAGGCACAGTCGAGATGTCTGTAGCCGACGCTGATGGCCTGTTTGGCGACTTCCGCAGCATCTGTCTTTTCAACTTTCCAGAATCCAAATCCTACGGCTGGCAACTTAGCTCCTGTGGAAATTGGGAACGTGATCATAGTGGCTTTAACCTGACTTCTTAATTGAATAATGAGCAGCATCCATGCGTGGAAGTTGGTACAATAACACGCCGAGTGTTTGATGTCTTCCGGTTGTCCGGGAGCCATAACGACAGTTTAGACGGGAAGAGGCGTTATGAATCCTGAAGAAATGCTTACGATCCTCAAGTCACTTGACGAGGAACTCGAAAATGCGGAGTCAATTCATCCCGATCACCGGAAATCCCTGCAGTCTCTGACGCGCGAGATTCAAAACAAGCTGGCATCGGATGCATCACCTGACGAGGCTTCATCGCCGGACTCCAGGGGCTCTGCAACGCTTTCTCAGCAAGTCAAGGATGCAGTGATAGAATTCGAAGTGCGACACCCGATCATCGGCGGACTTGTCGAACGTCTGGCCGACGGGTTGTCGGCCATGGGGATCTGATCTTTGAGATCCAATTAGTTGCAGTTCGGCACTTCGCGTTTTGCCTGCGTCAGGTGCTGAGACAAAACGGGCCGCTCATCAGCAGGGCAGACACTCAGACAGTTTTCCAGTAGATCCATCGCTTCGCCCGGTCGCCCAGCACGCAGCGTCAGGATCGCATGATCGCGGCGCTCGCGGTATGAGCCGGGAATGAGCATCGAAAGTCGACACTGAACACGCCATGCGGACACCCACATCTCGCGATTGCCAAACAATGTTTTGAGATTGTTGAGCATGCGAATCATAATCGTTCGCTCATCCACGGGCTTAAATGACCTGCGGATTTCAGCGACAGGAAGTTCGGTAATTCCGTGCAGCCATTCCAGACATTCGGCCTCATCCATAATGCGACCATTGTCAAATGCATCGACATATAGATTTCCTGAATCCGTCTGAAGCCGCGTCAGGAAATGTGATGGAGCCGCTATGGGTTCCAGTGGAATACCCAGTTCGTTGGCAACTTTTAGATAAACCAACGACAAAGAAATCGGAATCCCGCGGCCGGTCTCAAGTACTCGATTCAAATAACTGGCATCCGGATCAGAAAAACATTCTTCATCACCTCGAAGATTCAGATCCTCGGTCATGTGGCGAATGAGCAGTTTTAGTTCTTCAAGATCAGAGCCCGCCTGCGTGACTGGATGCGTCAACCGGGCGATCGAACGCTGTAAGAGTCGTCGAGTCGGTTCGAAAGATAAATCTGTTTGGCCATCACGAGCGATTTCAAGTGCGGCCGTGACGAGATCCACGTCGGTCTCGCGACGGACCAGACGCATGAATTGCTGGTCATGTTCAAAAAGTTGGCTATACGACATGGATGATGATGATTCGGAAGTAGTCGAGGTAGGCCGGAATGATTTGGGACTGGCGAATGAAAAAGAACCGGCGAGCCCCAAACTATAACCGCGTCGTTCAACTGCCACAATGGCGACTGTTCGCACGAAATTCCACATTCAATTCGGAAATTCACAGGGAATTCATGGATCATCCTATCGAATCCCGATTTGTAATTTGCGAAAGGCGAGCGGTTGGCCGGCATGCTTTCGTGAAATTTTTTAAGTCAAAGAAAGCTGGCGCCCAGCCGTGCGTTGTTGCCTCACTTCTGGCCGTAGGGAGGATAAATCCTAATAACACCGAAAGCGGCTTCAGTCACATCGCAGAGCGCCTTTCCTATTGACATGCCGATATTCAGTGCGTTCCTCCATTCGCGAAGTTTTGCGTTCTGCGCCAAGGTCGTGCAACCGAACAATCAAAGGATCGAGCTTGTCGAAGAACTTGAGTTCGTGATCTCGGACGGCTCAATTGCAGGTGTCGCTTTTTCCCCACGTCGAGATTTTTTCTGAGCGGCGAGAGTCGGCGCAGCGCCTTTGATGTCTGCATCGAGCATGCATCATTGACAGGTTGGTCATCAGATTGTCTGGCCTCTTTTGCCACAATCGCCGCTGGAAATGTCACTCCGGCAGAACAGAACCTTCCACAGCGTGCTGGCTCAATTGGCGTGCCAAAGGATTGTTGTAGTTTTGCACAAAAATGGCGGATACGGCGATGCCAGCGATGTGTCGATCATTGTTGGGTGGAAACTGTTTTGGGCTCTCTTTGCAGGCCTATGAAAATTTTGAGGAAAAACCCTCGGGATTTCGTTAATGGTGCCGAACCGTATGGACTTTTTCTGAGGCCTGATCAGAATCTATATTCATGAGAGTTTGTGCGGACCTGAACCTGCTCGAATGAACAATGGGCTGCGTTTCACTCATGGAATGGGATCAATGCCGAACATGATTTGTCGCTGGATTCGTGCGTACCCGGAGGCATCTCCTGGACTTCGCGCAACCAGCGAACGTCTTTCAGTTTTCCGACGCGATTGGTACTCTAAGACATACCCACCGATGCGTCGGCGCCGTAGGGCGAATACAGGAATGGAGTCCTTTAGTGGCCTGGCAACGGAAACCTTCGCTTTATGTCTGGCTGGCGCATTTCCTGTGCCTGGCTCTAATCTGTTTCCCGGCTTTGCTCGTCGCCCATGAGGGAACGTATCCAGTTGACAAGTTGTCAATCACGCCGATTCGGGAAATTCACAGCAAGGCCCAGTAGTTGGGAGAGAATCATCAGGTTCGAGTTCGCGGAATTGTGACGCATGTGATGTCCGATTCGTCATTCTATTTCCGCGACGACACTGGCGGAATGTATGCGTATCACAAGCCGAAGCCGGCATTTCGAGTGGGCGAGCAGATTGAACTAACCGGGCATCTTGCACTCGCAGGTTACTCTCCCAACCTCGAAAACTGCTCCGCTGTGTCAATGGGGATGGGGGATTCTCCGGAACCAATCGCGACGACGGCGTCTGAGGTCTTGAGTGGCAAACATGATCTGCAACTCGTCACTCTGCGGGGGAGATTATCGGCCGAACGTTTGCGGCGCGGCGGTCTTCTTGTGCTGCGCGATGTTGACAGTTCGGCCACGTTTGCAGCGAATCTGGAAGCAATTCCGCTGTCCGGTTTCCCGCCGTTCGATGCCCTGCAGGCGGACAGCGTGCTGGAAGTTTCCGGAGCCTGTAGAGTCACTGCGGGAGGGGATGGAACGCCGCGCAGCATCACTCTGTTTTTACAGTCGTTTGACGATGTGCAGGTTGTCAGTGGACCGCCATGGTGGAATCGCGAGCGAGCTCAATTATTTCTAATCGTGACTGCGACGGGACTGGGACTTTCAATCGCCTGGTCAGTTTCACTGAGGAAACTTGTTGCGTCAAAGACAAACGCTCTTCAGGAGCAGTTGCAAAAAGAACGACGGCTGGAACATCGCTACCGGGCTCTGTTTGAAAGTAATCCGCACCCGACGTGGGCCTTTGACCTCGAGTCGCTGCAGTTTCTGGCAGTCAATGACGCAGCAGTTGCGCACTACGGCTGGTCGCGGGAAGAGTTTTCAGGCATGACGATCCGGGACATCCGGCCGTTTGAAGATGTGCCATCCGGGGAACAACGTTTTCCTTTGGCGAAGCATTCGCTGATTGAGCCGTGTCTTCAGCGGCATCGAAAAAAGAGCGGTGAATTCATTGATGCAGAAATCGCATCGCACACGATGGAATTTGAAGGCCGGCCTGCAGCGGTCGTGCTCGCCACGGACGTTACGGAAAGGCTGCGGGCGGAGACTGAGCTACGGGCATCACAGGAACAGTTTGCCACTGTATTTCGGGGAAACCCGGATGCGATTATCATTGTTCGTGCTGCAGACGAACAGATTGTGAACGTCAATCCTGCCTTCGAAAAACTGTTTGAATGGTCAAGGATTGATGTCATCGGCCGGACGACGAATGATCTGTGTATCTGGGCTCACCCCGAAGAGCGAAGCCTCGCGATTGCCGAACTGCGGGAGACCAGAACTTTGCGAAATCTGGAACGTGAATTCCAGACAAAAACGAGGCATCGTTTTTTTGGCCTGAGTTCCGCCCAGTTGATCACTTATGACGGAGAGCTGTGCTTTCTGAGCCTGACCAGGGATATCACTGACCGCAAGCAGGCCGATACCGCCTTGCAGGAAACACGAGACCGGCTGAATGCTGTTCTGTCGTCGCTGGACGACGCCGTGTGGTCCACCGGACCTGATGGTCAAAAACTTCTGTACGCGAATCAAGCCGCGGAAATCATCTATGGGTGCACTGCAGCGGAATTCAATCCCATGGGTGGAAGTACGATCCAGCGGATTTGCAGTGAGGACCGAGCTTGTATTCTGACACTGCCGGATCGCTTGCGGAAGGTCGATGCTATTTCTGAAGAGTTCCGCATCGAGCGAGGAGACGAAGGGACTCGCTGGCTGAGCATGCGTTCACGGTTGATGCGCGATGCCAGTGGCAAAGCAGTGCGCATCGACGGCATCACATCCGACATCACCGCTTTCAAAGCCGCAGAAGAAGAGCGCCGACAGTTTGACAGCCAGCTGCAGCAGACACAGAAACTGGAGAGTCTTGGAGTTTTGGCGGGTGGAATAGCCCACGATTTCAACAATCTGCTGACTGCAGTGATTGGATATCTCACCCTGTCGAGAATGGAACTCTCGCAAGAATCGCTCGCTTTTCGATACCTTGCGGAAGCCGAAAACGCGTCGCAGCGAGCTGCCGATCTGGCGCGGCAGATGCTGGCGTACTCTGGTCGAGGCAAGTTTGTTGCTCAACGGGTCAATCTGCGTGAAGTCGTCGATGACATAAGCCAGATTCTAAAGGTGTCCATTTCCAAAGACGCGGAACTCAGAGCGACCCACGCCAGAAAGGTGCCCGCCATCGAAGTGGATGTCACTCAGCTGCGGCAGATCATTCTGAATCTCGTGATCAACGCGTCAGATGCCCTTGGCCAGGCTGGTGGTGTCATTACCATTTCCACCGGGGCAATGGACTGCGATCAGGAGTTGTTGAGTTCGACCTGGCTAAAGACATCGTTGAATCCGGGCACCTGCTGCTTTCTGGAAGTAGCTGATAACGGCTGCGGTATTGAAAAAGAAAAACTTGCGAGGATCTTTGACCCTTTCTTTACGACTAAGTTCACTGGTCGCGGACTTGGATTGTCGGCTGTATTGGGGATTGTCAGAGGGCATCAGGGTGCGATCGATGTTAAAAGCGATCCTGGCAAAGGGTCTTCTTTCAGAGTCCTATTCCCGGCTTCCAAGCAGCCGGCACAGACACTCAACGCACCCGCACCATCGAAAGCGGTCGCCTGGCACGGTCAGGGCCTTGTTCTGCTGGTGGATGACGACCCCAATATCCTGCAGGTCGGAAAACACATGCTGGAGTGGATCGGATTTGATGTCGTTACGGCGGCAGACGGCTGGGAGGCGGTTAGAATCTATCGGGAACGACCCGACGAAATTCAGCTTGTCCTCCTGGATCTCACCATGCCGAATCTCGACGGCCAGGAAACGCTTCGCGAACTGCAGAATATCCGAATCGATGTGCCAGTTGTCTTGTCCAGCGGCTACACGGAACATGACGTCATGCAACGGCTCGCGGGTAGTGCTTTTTCCGGATTTGTTGCGAAACCCTATTCGCTTACGAATCTGCAGTCCGTGATTCAGACGGTCCTGCAGCGAGCGACAGCCCTCGATCCTGCGGACACCTTGTCATAAAAACCTGGTCCTTGCAGATTGACGCCTTTACCTGTCGAAGAACAGCAATGCTACCTTGATTTTCCGCAACACAACGGCACACCGGGGTAGGAAACTGCGAGGACCTGTCCGTCAGCAAATGTCTGGAATACGACAACTTCAGCAACGCGGCGGCTAAACTGAGATGCGTGAAACTAGTATATTCAACTCCGCGCTTTCGTCGCGGCTTCCATGATTTTTTGTTCGGTGGCTTCAGAACGACTGAATTCTCCGGTGAGCACGCCTTCGCTTAAGACCAGGATGCGGTCGCTGACGGTGAGAAGTTCCGGAAGTTCGCTCGACGTGACAATGATCGCCATGCCTTCTGATGCAAGCCGTTCCATTAACAGATAAAGTTCAGCTTTCGCGCCGATATCGACCCCACGAGTGGGGTCATCGAGCAGCAGGACTTTCGGATTCGTCAACATACAGCGACCGATGATGCACTTTTGCTGATTGCCTCCACTTAAAGTTGTGATCATGGCTTCTGGTCCGTCTGTCTTCACAGACATCGCCTGAATCTGACTGACTGCTGCTGCCGTTTCGCTAGTGTGCGAGATGACTCCAGCCGATGACACATCGCCGAGAGCACAGACTGTGATGTTTTCGCGAACAGACATGTGAGCAAAGAGCCCAAGTCGCTTGCGGTCTTCGGTGACCATGGCAATGCCCGCTTGCATCGCTTGCGAAGGATGCCTGAAACTTCGTGGCTGACCCTCCAGCAGGATTTCGCCTTGAGGTGACAATTCGCTGGCTCCAAACAAACACTCGAGAAGTTCGGTGCGGCCAGCTCCCATCAGGCCGGCGATGCCGAGAATCTCACCCCGATGCAACTTGAAATTCACATCCTGCAGCCGCCAGCCGCGAGAATGTCCTGGCCAAGGCAGTGACAGATGCTTCGTTTCCAGGACGACGGTTGCGTTCTGTTCGCTGGAGTGCTTCTGATTGGGTGCAATATCGCGACCCACCATCAAATGTGCGATGGCTCGCGGAGTGGTCTCGGTGCGGTTGATCGTTTGCACGAATTGTCCGTCGCGAAGAACCGTGATGCGATCCGCCAATCGAAAGACTTCGTCCATCTTGTGCGAGATATACAGAATAGTCACACCACGAGCTCTTAGCTTATCAATAACTCGGTACAGCCTGGCGACTTCTGATTCGGTCAGCGCGCTGGTGGGTTCGTCCATGATCAGGATTTCGGCCTGCAGAGAAAGTGCCTTCGCAATCTCCACTAGCTGCTGATCGCCGACTCGCAAAGTACCCACGGATGCACGCGGGGAGACATTTGTATCCAGTTCAGCGAGCAGTGCAGTCGCGCGGTCGTCCATTTCGCGCTGATTCAAAACACCAAACCATGATCTTGATTCACGACCGAGAAAGATATTCGCAGCAACGGACAATTGTTCCACCAGGTTGAGTTCCTGGTGAATGATGCTGACTCCTGCATTCTCTGCATCGCGAGTACTTGAGAAACGCACGGGCTTATTATGCAGCCAGAGTTCGCCTTCAAAATCGCTGATCACGCCGGAGAGGATCTTCATTAAGGTGCTTTTGCCAGCACCATTTTCGCCCATGACAGCGTGCAGTTCGCCGGGCGTGACATCAAAGCTGACATCGTTGAGTGCACGCACAGCTCCGAACTGCTTGCCGACGTGGCGAATTGAAATAATAGGGCTCATACGACGTGTCTGCATTGAGATTTTAATGGGCGTCACTGTCCGAGTGACGAATTCACCGCGAAGGCTTTACCACCCAGCGAGTGGCGTCTACTTTCGATTCACTTCCATAAGGCCGCGAACAAAAAGAATTCCCGCTACGATAGTTCCGAATACAACTGCTTGCCAGGAACCGAACCATGGCTTGTCTCGAAAGAACAACATAAATGACATCCCCGCGAGAATGCTAAGGACTGGAATCGCAGCCCAGCCGATCAACGTTCCAAAGAATGGGCGTCGATTTGAATTTGATCCGCGCTGACTGAATGTCACAGCCATGACAACGACGATCCCGACAATCATGCCTTCATAAACGTCGGCACCAGTGCCTACAATTTTGTTCACAGAATCGATCACTGTTCGCAGAAACAGGCACCCCAGGATCGTGCCGAAGATGGTGCCAATTCCACCTTGAAGCGAACAGCCACCGATCACGGATGCTGCAATAGCGTTGAGCTCATAACCGCGAGCCAGAATGTCTGGCTTGGCAGAACCTGTGTCGGCAAAGTAAACGATACCAACCATTGAAGCGACGACTGAACCGAGCACATACGCCAGCCACTTCAGGCGATCTGTTCTGATACCGCTGAGTTTTGCTGCTTGTTCATTTCCGCCCATCGCATGCAAGTGACGGCCGATGACAGTGCGGCTCATCAAAAACCAAATGGCCAGGGCCAGCAGGATAAAGACGATCGAGACACTAGTCACGTTTTTCAAAGTGTCGCGTAGAGCAAGGTCTGGAAAATCGATCTGTGACTTGTTGTTTGTCACCGCCTGAGTCAGGCCGCGACTAAAACTTCGCAGCCCGACCAGTGTCGCAAGTGTGGCGATGAACGGCGGGAGTCCGACGCACGTAATCAACCATGCGTGCAGCGTTCCCACCATGGCACCGGAAAGCAAAGCTCCAGCACCAGCCATTATGACTGCAGACGTGGCCAGATGGCCGTCGCGAAATCCTTCCGGGTCAAGAACAATCAGCAGACTGCCAAAGACCGTAGCGCTCATCGCAATCACAGAGCCGCTCGACAAATCAATGCCGCCGGAAATAATGATCACCGCACTGCCGAGCGCGAAAAAGCCGAGCAGGACTGTATTGCGAATAATGAGTTCAGCCGAACTGCCGGGGTTCTTCCAGTATGTGTGTCCTGGATCCAATACCATCGTCACGATAACTACAGCCAGCCATGCCAGAACAAGTTTAAATTCGACGGATGACCATAATCGACGGAGTAAACTTGGGGAGGAGGAGTTCATTTAATGGACTGACTTTATCTTGTTTTGCAGATTTCGTAATTCAGGTTCAGCGGCAGGGTGGCCAAGGTTGGAACGCAGCGTAACCCCGGCTGTTTTGGGTATGGAACATCGAACGCACTGAGGGTTTTCTTCGCACCGCTTCGTCCAGCCCCAGCCACCCTATTCAATGAAACTTCGAAACTTCATGGTGATTAAGTCAACGACCAATCACACTGACGTGGCAGCTACGAACTTGTCAGCTTGTATTCCGCCAACCATGCCTGAAACTCCGAAAACTTCATGTACTGCACGCCAGGGCCGAAATCTTTAAACATATCCGGAGTCAGCGGTGAACCGGAATCAGGCACAACGACTTTTAGGCCAGTGTCGCGAATGTTCCCGCCGGGTTCAGTCATCTTTGGAAACAATTCGGCAACTGTTGCACCATCGCCAGTCAGTTTCGCAAATGCGTATTTGACGGAATCATAACCCATGCCGAACGGATTTTGTACGACCATTGCATCGATCATGCCTTCGCCCATTTGCTGAATCGCCAGCTGTTCTGCGTCGAAGGTTACGATTGTGAATTTGTCGCGAACGTTCTTTTCCTTGACAACGTCCACGATCGCTGGCGCGTTATATGACCAGATGCCAACGAGGATGTTGAGGTTTGGATTTTGATCGATTGAATCGCGTACATTGTCTCGAGCGCGACTGCGGTCCGTATCATCAACTCGTCGAGCTTTCTGCACGTACTTTTCGCCGACCGCACTCGTGAATCCATCCATTCGCTGGTAGGCATTCATCTGACTATCCAGACCGACGAATTGCACATACTCACCACCGCCAGGTCGCAGGTTCATTGCGGCAGTGCCGAGAACCTTGCCACCCTGGATGTTGTCTGTGCCCACGTAGAATTCGCGAACGCTTTGAAACTTCTCTTCGAAGTCACTATCAAACGTTCCGATGATAACTCCCTTGTCTTTGAGCTTCTTCAGTTCGTCGACAACGGCTGGATTGGAAGCCGATGTCGGAGAAATGATGACGGCAGCAATGTCGTCCTGAGTTCCATACTGACGCAACTTTTCGATTTGACCTTCGTCGGTGCCGTTATTTGTATCCATCGCGGCAGAGTAACCGGCGTCTTTTAGCTTAAGATCTTCGACGGCCTTGTCGATTCCAGCTCGGGCTGCGTCCCAAAAAGGTGAGTCTGTGTTGTTCAGAAGAATGATACGCTTGGTGCTGGATGCCGCAGAACTTGTCTCAGTGACCGGTGCTGCACCGGTACTGGCGCTTCCTGAGCCCGTCGATTCGTTGCTGTCGGAGCAACCAACCAGGAAAATAAAGCTGAGACCAGCAAGCCATCCAAGGCGGAGAGATAGTTTAAGCATGACAAGAACCTTGTTACTTCAAGTGGGGTTGCGTTTGCTGGTTTGATGCGTCAAGTCCAGCAGCTTCCAGCGATTCTATCGGCGTTAATTCCCTGCGACAAGCCGTGCGGGCTGCGGAATAGCAGATACTGTTTCGCCAGCCCGAAAGGGTCGACCAAAGGAGCTGAATTCCATGACCGAAGGAAGTTGTATCGCTGTCGGTGAAGCACGTCTGTCTAATCGTGCTGCAACGGTTTTGTACCCAGTGCGTGGGATGCTACACTTCCGGCGTCGAAATCTATCCGTCTGGAGGTTTGAGCGGCAATAGGCGTTCCACAACCTCACTTGATTCAGTTGCGTTTTCAAATGCCCTCATCAAAATCAGTTAACCGCATTGCCTTGCCGCCTTCCGTACGAACTCTGATGCGTCGGGTGAAGCTGCGGCTGCGGCGAGATGCGATGCTTTCCGGAGTGTTGTTTCTGCTCTGCTGTGCTGCGATCGTCTTTTGGGCAACGACAACTCTTGACCTTGGATGGTTCCAACTACAGAAGCTCGAACTTCCCGTCGGTCTGCGTGCGATTCTCCTGGCGGTGTTATTGCCCAGCGGATTGCTGCTGTTGGCCGTTCGGGTTGTGTTTCCAGTTTTTCGACGTCTCCGGGATTCTGACATCGCACTGCTGGTTGAACGAAGATTCCCGCAATTTCAGGACCGACTGATTACCACTGTCGAATCGTCCAAAGGAATCGCAGACGATGGACCGCTGGTGAAGCCAATGCTGGAACGCTCGGCTCGTGAAGCAGATTCGATTGCTGGCAATGTCACATCCGATGATGTTTTCGATGCGTCAAATCTGAAGCGTCTTGGTCTAATGTCTGGTGGATTAATGTTGTCTGTGGCGGTCTTTGGAATTGCCAGTCCACAAAGTCTGACGCGATGGTGGAATGCGTTTGTTCGATGCGATGAAATCTACTACCAGAGAACGACGGATCTTGTGCTCCACGCAGTGTCGCAGCCCGGCGATCGTCGGATCGCATTTAAACCAATCGACGGGCAGTTGATCGATGAGCAACAGCAACTCACGTACCGACATTCTCGCGGGGCTGATCTGGAACTTGAGATGACCGTGCCCGATGGCGGACCTCGGGAAGGGCAGAAGTGGCGTGTACCGGATCGCGTGCGAGTGGACTTGATTCGTGTCGATGGATCTCGAAGCCGAACGTATGTTTCGGCAACGTCTGAGCGAACGTTCCGATTCGTTGTGACTCGACTTCAGGAACCGGTCGAAATCGAATTGCTGGCTGGCGATTATCGTACTCGAACGCCATATCGGGTTGATGTTGTCAATCCGCCTGGCATCGATCAGGTGCAGCTGTTCTGCACCTATCCCGAGTACACCGGATGGAATCAACTTCGCGAGCGGACGCTGATTATCACTGGCAGCGAGATTCAATTGCCTATTGGAACATCGTTTGAATTCGTTGCTGGTAGTAGTAAACCACTGCAAGCGGTACGAGTTGTTTCTGACTATTTTGAATTGTCGGGAGATCGTGATTCTTCTCGATTGATGTTACGGGATGAGCAGGCGTCGGCAAATTCCGGCAGTGCAGCCTTGTTGTCTGCTGACGGACGACAGATAAAGGCCCGGATGGTGATTGTTGCTCCGGTATCCACAACACCTGATGCACCAACAGCGGTATCGGACGCAGCATCAGCTCCGGAAGTTGATGATTCCATACTTCAGATTCCGTCAAACGCGAGTTTGAGGTTCTTTTTGCACGATGAAGACGACGTGATGTCAGCGAGCCCTGAAACTCTGCGTGTTCAGGGGATTCCGGACGGGCCGCCCGTGATCATCGCTCAGATGAAGGGTGTCGGAAATGCTGTCACGCGGTTGGCTCGGATTCCGGTCGCTGGTCGCATTCGAGATGATTATGGATTGAAGTCGGCAGGTTTTGAGTTCCTGGTGGATGATGAAACCAGAAAATGGAGGCCGCGGCCGTTTCGGCAAGTTCCCGGAGTCAATTCCACAGATTTCGATCTGCAACGAAGCGATGACGAACCCTTTGAAATCTTTGACTTGCAGCCTTTGGAATTGACTGATGGGCAGACTTTAACTTTGTCAGTCGTTGCCTCAGACGACAATCAAATGCCCGCTCCGGCTGTCACACGCAGCGAGCCATTGTTATTTCGCATTGTGAGTAGCGAAGAACTATTGTCCTTGCTGTATACACGTGAGATCTCATTGCGTAACCGCTTCGAAGAAGTCATAGCTCAGTTGGAAGAGGTGCGGGACGATTTGCAGTTTCATTCTGATGTCGCTCGGCGCGTGGATGCAGCAGCCACGGCGGCGAGTGCTGAAGATCGAGCAAGTTTGAATACGTCAGCCACGCGGAGTGGTAATAATCTGCGGCGGCAAACGAATGAACTGAATTCGATTGTCGAAGGCTTCGAAGAAATCGCCGAGCAATTGGAAAACAATGCAATTCCGCAGCAGCCCTGGAAGGTCATGCGAGAACTAATCGTCGCGCCTTTGCAACAGGTGACCGATGACTTGATTCCGGCGGCCGATCGAGCTGTCAGTACTTTTCGAGTCGCGGCGATGGATTCACAGCCTTCTGAATCGCTCGTAAATCGTTCCAGCGAAATGGTTTCGGACGTCATCACATCTCTGAAATTGATCCTGGAAAACGTCCGTGATATGGCCGAATTCCACGAATTGCTGAAGGAAGGAAAGGCAATTGAGGATAAACTTGAAGAGTTGATGCAGAACATGAAGGATCTCCAGAAGCGTGAGTTGCTGGAGAAACTAAAAGGACTGTGAGCGGATCGGCGCTCACTGCCGGTAGTTGTTTGTTTTGACGTAGGACGGGTCCTCCAGACCCGTCCTGAATCCGGATGAATACGACAGGACGGGTCTGGAGACCCGACCTTCAAAAGACAGAGTCTCGACCGACACTGGATTAAATCATGCGACTCCTTGGCTTAGCTTTCATTCTCGTTGCGATCTTTTCTCTTCTGGACGCAGCAGCGGCGCAAGAACCACCATCTGAGGTGCCAGCTCAGTCAGCCGAGCCCGTTACGCCAAAATCCCTGCGAGACGATCAGCTATCTGTAAGCGGTCGGTACGCACGCTTCGAACGCATGCTGACTCAAATGGCCGACATTCTTGGAAGCCAGGATCCCGAGCGTGCCGACTTGTTGCGTCGCGCCATTGGAAAAGGGCGTGAAGGTCGGATTAAGGAAGAGATTGAAAACGTCGTCGCGTTGATTGAATCGGGCAGTATTGGCAATGCCTCCGAAAAGCAGGCTGAGGTGATCAAGAATCTCGAGGCATTACTAAATCTTCTGCAGAGTGAAGATCGACGTAGCGCGGTGGAACGAGAACGCGATCGACTGAATGGATTGCTGAAAGATGTCCGCAGTGTGCTGGCCGAACAGCGCGCTGCCCGTACGGCAACTCAAAATTCTCCCGCTCCATCCAGCGCTGCCCCCGGCCAGAAGAAGGCTCTTAGCGAAACCGAAAAACTACTTGAATCCATGCGCGAGCATGACGAAAAAGAATCTCAAGACGAAAAAACCGAAGACAGCAAGGACGGCGAAGGCAAGGACGCAAAAGACGGTGACGAGTCAAAAGAGGGGTCAAAGAACGGGAAGGAAGCTGAGCCCGGGGAGAACGATCCAAACGACGAAAAGTCTGAAGATGGAAAACAAAATCCCGAAGATAGCGATCCGAAGAAAAGCGAAGAAGAGCAGGGTGATTCGAAGAAGTCAGGCAAGCCTTCCAAAGAGTCGCCGAACTCTGATAAGCCATCGCCGTCAGGTGAAAAATCTCAGTCAGATGAAGAATCTGAAGGCAAAGGAAAGCCCAGCGATCAAAAGTCCAGCGGACAAAAATCGAATGGTAAACAATCAGGCAATCAAAAAGCCGACAAGAACGAACAGAAACAAACTCCGGGCCGTGATCAATTGGAAAAAGCCCGCCAAGAAATGGAAAGTGCACTGGAGAATTTGAAGGAACAGGAGCGCGAAGAGGCTCTAAAGAATGAAAACAGCGCAATTGAGGAACTGCATGAAGCGGCCGAAGAACTGGAGGCCATGCTGCGTCAGTTGCGTGAAGAAGAAAAGGAAATGATGCTGGCATCGCTGGAAGCTCGTTTTCAACGGATGTTGCTGGCGGAGACTGAAATTCATGAAGGCACGATTGGTGTCGCAGCAACACCTCAGAAAGACTGGCTGGATCTGAACTACAGTCGTTGTCGGGAGTTGTCTCAGCAGCAGTCCGAACTCACTCAGCAGTGCGCTCAAACGGTCAATCTGCTTCGTGAAGACGGAACTTCAGTCGCGATCGTGATTGCGGTGGAGGACATCGAAGCCGATATGAGCTCAGTCGGTGGCTGGATGCAGGAATACAAGGTTGGGGAACTCACTCAGTCTGTGCAGAAGGATATTCTGGATTCATTGAAGCAACTGATTGAGACGACTCAAAAAGAAATGCAGGAGATGAAGGAACAGCAAAAGCAACAGGAGCAACAGAAGGACCCCAGTCAGGAGAAGCCGGGTCTGGTGGAGCTGATGGCTGAAATTCGAATTCTTCGATCACTTCAACTGCAGGTGAATCGTCGCACAAAGCAGGTCGATGGCTTGCTGCCAACGGCTACCAGCGACGATCTTCCTGCGTTGCGAAAGCAGTTGCATGATCTGGCGATTCGCCAGAACAGACTGATTGAATCAGCAAAAGAACTTGCCAAACAAATGAAATAGCAGCAGCACATCATGTGACTGCGACTTATCGTGGCAGGATAAGTGATGTGCACTTGATGGCGTCGAAGTCAATTCACAAGATCGCAGAGGATTGATATCGCTGGTTGTGTTGAGCGATGGCAGATGACTTGCCGCAGATCGCTCACATCGCATTCGGTGCTCAGCATCACGCATTGCAGTCTTCCGCCAGGGAACAGCGAATGGTCGTCAACTGCCAAGCCCAGTGAATCGGCGGCGTCGGTGGTAATCATTGCCAGCAGCAGCTCGATTGAGATGTCAGGAAAACGTGCGGCAACAAACTGCAATTCTTTCCAGACGCTCAAATCCAGATTCGAGGCACGGCTGTCTGTTCCGAGGACGACTCTCGCACCTGCAGCGAGTAACCGCTGAATCGGGTGCGGTTCGTGCTCAAAGAAAGCATGCGTTCGAGGGCAATAGACGGTGGTAAGGTTGCCGTGCTTCGCGATAAGTCGAATGTCTTCGTCCGAAAAATAATTGCCATGAATTGCCAGAGCACGCGGCGCACGAACAAGCTGTTCCAGAAAATCGCGAATGCTTCTGCCACCAGGAAATGTCGAGGCATTCCACAGTCCGATGTTTTTCAGGAACTGAGTGAAACGTCCTTTGCCATCATGCAGCAATTCCAGTTCGTCTCTTGTTTCTGCCAGATGCATCGCGACGACGGCATTGCGATTCGCTGCAAGTTCCATCAGTGAATCAAGAAGTTCCGGATGCACTGTGTACGGAGCGTGGGGGCTGAGACCGTGGGTGATTGAGGCCATCGGATTTACTGCCAAATGCTGCTCGGCCTGACCAAGCAACTCCGGAATTCTCTCACGCTGCAGTCCGATGATCTCGCGGAATGACACGACGCGAAATCCTTCACTAAGATCGCCGGATTGCACGTGCTGCGTTGTCGTGATTTCGCCAATCGTCGTTACACCCGCGCGGTGAGATTCTGCTAATCCTCGTGGCACGCCATTGACGTTTGCATCAACTGTGCTGCGTCGCCACTGAATGACTGCAGAAATCCAGTCCGGAAAGGGCAGGGCAGGGCGGATCGGTTCAGGTAGTCCCGAAAACTCAAGATGCGTGTGCGCGTTGACGAGCGTCGGGGTCATGATCACCGGCATAATGTCACTGGCGGCTGCTCCCAGTGGTCGAATATCGGTTATGCGTCCGTGTTGTTCGACAATCTCGACGTTTTCCAGCGGCGATTCATTCGGATTGAGCAGCCAGCGAACTCGCAGAATTCGCTCGCTGCCATTTCGCGATCGCCAGTCGTCTTTCCATGATTGCAGCGGGTCCGTCATTTTCTGAGTCTGGTCCTTCAATCCTAATCTCACTCTTCATCATAATCTTAATCGAGTTGGCGTTTGATGGACGTTCATCGAGCCCTTGTCAGCAATCAATTAAGATTAGGATTAAGAATAAGAATTCAGACTTGGCGTCACGGGAAATCAACTTAGCATTTTCCTCGCAGATCGCAGGAGTTCGGCTGTTTCTTCGATGCTGATACAACCGTCGGTAATACTCACGCCGTATTTCAGTATTGCTGGATCATCACCCAGCGACTGCTGGCCTTCCACCAGATTACTTTCAAGCATCAGTCCGACAATCGACTCGTTTCCATTCGCCCGCTGTCGGATAACATCGTTCCACACAACCGCCTGACGACGATAGTCTTTGCTGGAATTCGCGTGACTGCAGTCCACGACCAGTCTCGGCGGCAATTTTGCTGAATCAAGCATCCGACTTGCTTCAGCGATGCTTTCCGCATCGTAGTTGGGGCCATTCTTTCCGCCACGAAGAATCAAATGCCCAAGTTCGTTGCCGCGTGTGCTCATCACACAGGTTTTTCCAGCGTTGTCGATTCCCAGAAACTGATGTGGCGCGCGAGCGGCCTTCATGGCATTGATGGCGACTTCCAGGCTGCCTTCCGTGCTGTTCTTGAAACCGACTGGCATCGAAAGGCCGCTCGCCATTTGTCGATGTGTTGGCGATTCCGTCGTGCGTGCGCCGATGGATGCCAGCGTAATCAAGTCCGCGATGTACTGTGGTGTAATCGGTTCCAGCATTTCTGTTGCGGCAGGCAGGCCGACGTTATTGATATCCATCAGGATCTGCCGCGCTTTTCGCAATCCAAGGGCGATATCAAATGTGTCGTTCATGTGTGGGTCGTTGATTAGTCCCTTCCAGCCAACGGTGGTGCGAGGCTTTTCGAAGTAGACACGCATGACCACAAAGATTCGATCGCTGACTTCGTCTGCCACCGACTTCAGCTTGCGGGCATATTCCAGTGCCATTTCCGTATCGTGAATTGAACACGGTCCAACAATCGCGATCACTCGCTTGTCGCTGCCTCGCAGAATGTCTTCGACGACGGCACGCGATTGACCAACGTGGTCTTTCACACCTGTTGTAACTGGAAACTCCCGCTTGAGTTCTTCAGGTGATATCAACGGTGTTGTGCCGATGATGTTAACATCCTGGAGCGGACGATTGGATTTGGTGGTTATATTCATGTTCGTAAAGCCCGCTGGAAGGCGTTGACTGTGATTTGCGCAATGCGTCCGTGAAGTATTGGAGAATGGCTCATTGCATTCAATTGCACACTTGCTTAGAAGCGAATTCCGACGCATTTCGTTACGGAATTTTCAGTTTCAGTAGCGAAAATCACTAAACAAGCACCTTCAAGCCCCGCAAAGAGCTCAGCAGACTTTCCGTGGATGTGTAAAGTCGAGCGTGGATGCCGAATACTTCTGCCTTCCGAATATAGGCTTCGATGTCGTCTGTATAAAAGCATTCGTCCGGAGCACAGTGTGCTTTGGCCAGTGCAACTTCGTAGATGCGATCTTCTGGCTTGAGGGCTCCAGCTTCGAATGATGTGACTCTGTCATCCATCAGCTCGAGCACACTGAAATTGTGTTCAATGAAATTCAAATGTGTGATACTGGTGTTGGAAAGCAACACTAACCGCATTCCAGCGGCTTTCAGTTGATGCAGCACTGGAACGATTGACTCATTGAGCCAGAAGATATCGGCCGCCGCATGTCGCAGTTCGTCGATGTTCAGCAGCTTGCCTGTCGCTATACAGAATTCGTCGTGAAACTGTTCTTCGGTGATTTCTCCACGTTCCAGCTTCCATTGTCGGCCTGCATCCAGCAGGAACGCCTTTGTCTCCGAATAACTCCATCCACAAAGTGCAGCGATGTTCTCGCACATTTTGTCGTGCGAAAAATGCACCAGCACATTGCCCATGTCGAAGAAGCAGGTTTTGATTGTCATGGAGGATCAGGCAGCTTTGAGAGTCTGATGATGTGTTTAACGGCAAGTCACCGGCCACAGTGATTTTTGAATCATCTGGCGCCTGCGACTTGCCGTCTCGGAATTTATACAGATTGCGTGAAGGAGGGGAATTACGACTCAGCGAAAATCGTCGCTCGCAGGTATTCGCGGTTCAATCGGGCGATATGAGTGACCGATACTTCAGCAGGGCAAGCCGCTTCACATTCGGACGTGTTAGTGCAGGAACCGAAACCTTCCTTATCCATTTGAGCCACCATGTTGATGACTCGGGAATTGCGTTCAGGATTGCCTTGAGGCAGGATCGCAAGTTGAGAAACCTTTGCTGACACGAACAGCATCGCCGATGCATTCTTGCAAGCTGCGACGCAAGCACCGCATCCAATACAGGCGGCGCCGTCCATCGCGACTTCCTGCTTCAGGCCAGGGACCGGGATGGCGTTGCCCTCTGGAGCGTTGCCAGCGTTGATCGAAACGAATCCACCAGCGGAGATAATGCGATCAAAGGCAGAACGATCTACAACCAGGTCTCTGAGCACTGGAAATGCCGCCGCACGCCATGGTTCAATCGTGACGGTCTCACCATCTTTGAAGCGGCGCATGTGGAGTTGGCAAGTTGTTGTGGCGTTGTCTGGTCCGTGTGCCTGACCGTTGATCATCAGGCTGCACATGCCACAAATGCCTTCACGGCAGTCATGATCAAACGCGACAGGTTCTTCATTCTGAGCGATGAGCTGCTCATTCAGAACGTCCAGCATTTCGAGAAACGACATGTGCGTACTGACGCCATTGAGACGATAAGTTTTGAAGCCACCTTTGTCGTTTTTTCCTGCCTGACGCCAGACGCGGAGATTCAAATTCAATTGATCAGTGCTCATGATTATTTGTAACTCCTGGTCGAAGGCTTCACGTTTTCGAAGACCAGCGGTTCTTTATGCAGAGTCGGCTCTTCAAGGATGCCGTTGAATTCCCATGCAGCCACGTAGGAATAGTCAGCATCGTTGCGTTCCGCTTCGCCTTCGGATGTTTGGTATTCTTCCCGGAAATGTCCACCGCAGGATTCTTCACGGTTTAATGCATCGATGGCAAGCAATTCGGCGAACTCCATAAAGTCGGCCACTCGACCGGCCTTTTCGAGACTCTGGTTGAGGGTATCGCCGGAACCGAGGACTCGCACATTCTTCCAGTACTGCTCTCGCAATTCGCGGATCTGCCCGATGACTTCCGTGAGGCCGCTGCGGTTGCGGGCCATTCCGCACTTCTCCCACATCAGCAATCCAAGTTCGCGATGGAAGGAATCGACCGAACGTTTTCCCTGAATCGCCAACAACTTCGAAATGCGATCTTCGGCATCTTTCTTTGCCTGAAGGCAGGCAGGATGATCATCTGTGATCTTTTCCAGCTTTGTCGTCGCCAGGTGATCGCCAATCGTATAGGGAATGACGAAGTATCCGTCTGACAAACCCTGCATGAGAGCACTCGCTCCAAGCCTGTTTGCGCCGTGATCAGAGAAATTAGCTTCGCCCAGCACATAAAGTCCCTGAACGTTGCTCATCAAATTATAATCGACCCACAGTCCGCCCATCGTATAGTGGACAGCCGGGAAAATTCGCATTGGCTGTTTATAAGGATTTTCCGCGGTGATCTTGTTGTACATGTGGAACAGATTACCGTACTTTTTGCGAATGACCTCTTCGCCATCACGCTTGATCGCATCCTGGAAGTCCAGGAACACAGCGAGTCCGGATTCACCGACTCCATGCCCTGCATCGCAGCGTTCTTTTGCTGCGCGGGACGAAACATCACGAGGCGCGAGGTTGCCGTAGGATGGATAGCGACGTTCGAGATAATAGTCACGTTCCGCATCCGGAATCTGATCCGGTGAACGCTTATCGCCTTTTGATCTGGGCACCCAGACACGCCCATCGTTACGCAGGCTTTCGCTCATTAACGTGAGCTTCGATTGATAGTCGCCCGTAACCGGAATGCACGTTGGATGAATCTGTGTGTAGCACGGATTGGCAAATAAAGCGCCTTTGCGAGCACACCGCCATGCCGCCGTGACATTGCAACCTTTCGCCATTGTCGAAAGATAATAAACGTTGCCGTATCCGCCGGTCGCGAGGACAACGGCATCAGCGGTGTGGGTTTCCAGCTGGCCGGTGACCAGATTTCTCACCACGATGCCGCGAGCCAATCCGTCAACGACGATCAATTCCAGCATTTCTCGGCGGGCAAAGACTTTAACTTTGCCTGTAGAAACCTGTCGCATCATTGACTGATAAGCCCCGAGCAGCAGCTGCTGTCCGGTTTGGCCGCGGCAGTAAAACGTTCGCGAAACCTGAGCTCCGCCGAATGAGCGATTGGAAAGTGTTCCGCCGTATTCACGGGCGAACGGCACACCTTGAGCCACACACTGATCGATGATGTTGTTGGAGACTTGAGCAAGGCGATGGACATTGGCTTCACGCGCCCGATAATCACCGCCTTTGAGTGTGTCGTAGAACAATCGCCAGACACTGTCGCCGTCGTTTTGATAGTTCTTGGCGGCGTTGATGCCACCCTGAGCGGCAATACTGTGGGCTCGACGAGGACTATCCTGAAAACAGAACGATTTGACGTTGTATCCAAGTTCACCCAACGAAGCGGCAGCGGCTCCCCCGGCCAAACCTGTCCCAACTACGATGACGCTGAACTTGCGTTTGTTGGCGGGATTTACGAGTTTCAAATCGAAACGATGCTTATCCCACTTCTGCTGAAGAGGGCCATCGGGAACTCGCGAGTTCAGTGTGTCACTTGCCACGCGAACCATCGGAAAACCTCAGAATTTCTTTGGAAACAGTCAATACAGTGGGGCAGGCATTTTGCCTGCCGTCCGAAGTGAAGCACCCGGAAATCCGCAGCCTGGAAGCCGCCGCCACTAACCTTTATATGACATCGCCCAAACAACAAGACTCATAAAGCCAAATGCTATCGCCCAGGCAAACAGAATTCCGCCGTACTTCAGGAGCAAATTCCATCGCTCGTGATTAACACCCAAAGTCTGCAAAGCGCTGCGAAAACCGTGTGATAAGTGAATCCCCAACGCAATAAGTCCCGCCATGTAGATTGCGGCATTCAGCGGCGTCGAAAGAACACTCCTAACCGTCCGAAACTCGTTATCGATAACTTTGTCTGCATTCATTGCAGCTGAGTAATTGACGCCAGGGTTCGCCTTCAGCTTCATGTCCAGAATATGGGTGACAAGAAACACAAGCACGATCAACCCGGTCAGCATCATCCAGTTTGAAGCGCCGCCGTTTGGCAAAATGAAGATGCCTTGCTTGGTTTCCTTGATCGCATATTCCTTCTTCCGCGCGAGATTATTAGTTGCGGCGGTAGAGATGGCGAGGCCAATGTGAAGTGCGAAAGTGGCGAAGAGTCCCACTTCTGCTGCCGCTAACAACGGCCCAAGACTGTGCAGTGCATGAGCGTAGTCGTTAAATGCCTGTTCGCCCGCGTACAGCTTAAGATTGCCTCCAAGATGCGCGATCAGGAAGCCACAAAGCGAGAGCCCCGTGAGAGCCATGAGGATTTTTTGCCCCACAGTCGTCGATAGGACCTTCACAAAAGGTCCCAGACCAGGAACTTTTGAGAGCAATTGAGCCGGAAGACTCAGAATTCGAAGCAGAGCGTTCAAGAGTCCCGCTCCTCCCCGTAAAAGCGTAGGAATGGATGTACGTTCAGCAGACGAGTGGCGTCGTGCATTTGCGTCCAGAAACCACTCGTCCGGGGATTATAGAACCACATCACCGAACTGCAACGCGGTTAAAGTTCGGTCTATCTGCTGAGATTCCTATGACGCTGGAGTACCGGCTTTCGCCCGCCGCCAAACAAATACTCTTGTTGTGACATTCTGATCGCAAAGCAGAACGGCAGCTTAAAAGTTGAACTCGAACGATTTACATCTTGCGGAGCAAATCAGCCAGTACGGCCTCCAGGTCTTTCAATCCTCGGGTGGCATCAACTTCATAAAAACCGGTGTGATAGTGTGCGATCTTGCCCTTGGAATCGATCACAACCCACAGCGGTAGCTGTCCGCGTGTGTCGCGAGGATCGCCGAGGGATTTCAGCAATGCGCCATCGTCGTGACCGATTGTGTAGCTCAGGTTCATGAACTCCGACAGCTTGCGGACAGATCTTCGTCCTCGATTCTGATTTTCCTTACTTTGCAGATCGGGATTGGTGCTCACCCCCACGACAGCGACGTTTAGTTTTTTCTTCTGGTTGTAGAGATGTTCGAGGTAACCTGTCTGACCGTAGGGCTCGGAAAGTGGTGCGTCCCGATAATCCCAGAAATGCAGGATCACAGTTTTGCCTGCCAGGCTTGCTGATTCCAGCGTCGCTCCATCCATTAAAGAGAGTTTGAATTGCGGAGCGTCTGTATCTTTTAGCTCTGCAGCACGGGTTTCTGTTGATGCTAATCGCTTTTGCTGTTGTTCGGCATCCGTCTTTATTTGTTTCACCAGCAGCTCAAGTGGTGTTCCTCTTGCGAGCGTCAGGCAATGCTCCAGGACCGCCGTGACATCTGCAATTTGCCTTGAAGAAAGCTCACTCAAATGAGAGTCTGGTCGGCGTTTCAAAGTACCCTGCAGAGTAAGAAGTTGATCCATTAGTTGTTTGCTTGCATCGGTCACCGATGGCTCAAGCATTTTGCGAGAAGTTTGAGTCAACGTCAGGGTGAATTGGTCTCCCTGTCCCATGAAAACATCAGCTTCAGCACGAAGAGTTAGGCCGGTCGATGCGCTGACGGTCAGGGTCTGCTGCCGTCCTCGCCGTTCGCGAGCTTCAATTATCCATGCTGGCGTATTTTCGACATTACGCTGCTCTATGGCTGTCATTTGCCAGCCAGCGTGTTCCCACGTTGTGTCCGGTTCAATTGCGTCTGGTAAGGCTACGACAAGGGGCGGTATGCCAATCAGGTAGGCATGACCGTCGTAATTGTAGACAAGGTGTGGCTGCAGGGCGTCGATACCAATTTCCGGCCCGGTGCGTCCGAAGCATTCCGGCCATGGGCATCCAGAGCGGGTGTCGTCAATGACGTGAAAGAAGTGAGTCCCTGTTTGAGTCAGCAGTTGAACTTCGAATCGTCGCAGGATGTCGCCCTCATCATCACCAGCCTTGACCAGAGATCCTGTGAACTGCGTGTGTTCTATTTCCTCTGCCGCAAACGAAACAGGGATTGTATTCAATAGAGCTGTTAATATTGCGAGACGCGCCAAACACGCTGCAGGGGAGCGTAAAATTCGTGGGTTCATAAACAGACTTTTGGTTGCGATATGCACAAGGGCAGGGCAGGGGAGTAAAAAAGTCCGAAATCAGGTTCGTGTTGAGAATTTACCACAACACGACTGATTCAGGATTGGCTGCATGACCGGAATATGTCAGATCCGGTTGTGGTACACAATTGAAATGGCAGTGGCGGTTTGACAAAAACGTGTCGGTTTCCATTTCAGCAATTTCCGAATCTCCCGGTGTCAGCGATTAAGTTCGCAGTTTCGACTTCACGCACCCCCTGTCGCTTCGCATATACTTCAACCGGTCGCTGAATCTTTGGCGATCACCTATGATCGGTAGTGTCAGCCAGTGAACCGCTGGCGATTTACAATTCTTGAGCATGAAATACGTACGGGGGAAAGTCTCGTGAGCGATAACCAAAATCTGGTCGGCGGCTACGAGCTCAAAAACTGCATTGCGACTGGCAGTTCTACTCAGATCTGGGAAGTATCCCAGGCGGGGTCTGCTGTACCCCTGGCGATGAAGCTTCTGTTGCCCGAATCCTTGAAGGACGTTGCCGCAAAGAATGTCCTGAAGCACGAGTTCAAAGTGGGCACCATTTGCGAGCATCCCACAATGATCCGCTATCACAAGCTGGAGATGAACCGAGATCACGGTTTCTTCATTATGGATTACTTTCGGGCACCGAGCCTCAAGGCTCAGATCACTGCCAATCTGCCTGAAACACAGTCTCGCCTGAAGAAGATCGTGGAAGCGATGTGCCAGGCGTTTGTTCATATGAACGAAAAGGGTTGGCTGCATCGCGATATTAAGCCAGACAACATCCTCGTCAATAAGACCGGTGAGGTTCGCGTGATAGACTTTTCCCTTGCCACCCGGATTCTGACGGGAGTCATGAAGATGGTCGGGGGAAAGCAAAAGGTAATTATGGGGACGCGTACTTACATTGCCCCTGAGCTAATTCTGAAGAGTTCACCAACTCCGCAATCGGATATCTATAGTTTGGGTGTGACGATCTATGAAATTGCCACAGGCTCACCGCCCTTTGCTGGTTTGAACCCCAGTGATTTATTGGCAAAACACCTTAGCGAGGCTCCGACTCCTCCGTCTGTCATCAATCGAAATGTTGCACCAGAACTCGATGCGCTGATATTAAAACTATTGGCCAAGAAACCGAAGGATCGCCCAACTGAGATGCGTGAGGTGATGTCTATGTTTAGAAATGTTCGCTGCTTCCTCGAAGATCCAGCAGAGTTGTCAGCGAAAAAAATTAAAGACGCAAAAGCCAATGAAAGCCTAAGCGTAGATAAGCGTCTTGACAGCCGCGCTGATGCGGATCGTGTGTCTCGTGGTCTTGAGGCACCTGCCAAGCCTGTAAAGGGCAAGCATTTGACTGCGTCCATCGGGGTGATGGAAGCTGTGAAGAAAACGGGGGCCAAGCCGGCAGCGACAGGGGCCGCTGCTCAGCAGGCTCCACCTGAAATGCCGCAGATGCCATATGGTATGCCCGGTCAACCGATGATGCATCCCGGAATGATGCAGCCGCAGATGATGCATCCCGGTATGCCAATGATGCCGCAAATGATGCATCCCGGCATGCAACCGCCAATGATGCCGCCTGAAATGAATCCATATCCAGTGCAAATGCCGGGACAGCCAATGATGCCGCCCGGGATGATGCCTGGTCAGATGCCGATGCCGCAAGCTGCGCCTCAGCAACAGGTTCCTCAGTATTCTGTACCGCAAGCACAAGCTCCGGTTCCTCCCGCTGCAGCGATGCCAGTGAATGCGGCTCCTCCAACACCGGCTGCACCCAAAACAGCACCCGCGCCAGTAGAAACTCGGCCCAGTGCACCTGCGCCGCCGCAAGAACCAGAACTCGATTTCATGACCGAGCTGCCTGATATTCTGTGATCGGTTTTCTGTTGGCTCGGGTGACAAGCCAATGGCCTGCTGTGGCGCCTCTCAATGCCACTGTTTTGCCTTTGCTGTGCAAAACGTGTATTTTTTCTAGGTTTCTTTTCTTTTCTAAACTTCTTTTTGTGCGGAGTCGGCTTATCGACAGGAATTGCGCAGGATTCGCGGTCGGATTCTCTGGTGGCATGTTCACAAACCCGCAAATCCCGTAGAGTTCCGGGCGTTTGGTTGAATAGATTGCGTGATGCGTTTGCAATGTATCGCTGCGGATTTGGGTTTGACTGATTTGCAGCTTCGGTGGTCTTTGTTTGCTGTTTGGGTAAGTTATGGCTGGCTTGCATCAGTTGTCGTTTGAAAAACCGCTGTACGAATTAGAAGATCGACTTCTGAAGCTGGAATCGCAGCAGGACCCAACTCCCGCTGAAAAAGAAATCATGCGGCGGATGCGGGTTGAGTTGACTCAAATGACCCGTGAACGCTACGCAAATCTGGACCCTTGGCAGACCGTTCAGGTGTCTCGCCATCCCGATCGACCACAAACTCCTGACTATCTGGAGCTTGTGTTTGACGAATTCGTAGAATTGCATGGAGACAAGGCTTTTGGCGATGATCGTGCTATTGTCACTGGGTTTGCCCGGCTGGCTGGCCGCAAAGTCATGTTTGTCGGACATCAAAAAGGTCGCAATCTCAAGGAGCGTAACGAATGTTGCTACGGATGCGCTCATCCGGAGGGCTATCGCAAGGCCATGCAAAAGATGGAAATGGCCAGTCGATTTGGTCTGCCGATCATTTGCCTGATCGATACCCCCGGTGCCTATCCGGGGATTGGGGCCGAAGAACGCGGACAAGCCTACAATATCGCAGTCAATCTTCGAGACATGTCCACTCTGGAAGTTCCGATCATTTGCGTCGTGATTGGCGAAGGTGGTTCTGGGGGGGCTTTGGGAATCGGTATGGGCGACCATGTTGCGGTGCTTGAGTTTGCTTATTACTCAGTCATCAGCCCAGAAGGCTGTGCCGGTATTTTATGGAAAAGTTCCAAGCACGCTGACAAAGCCGCCAAAGCGCTTCGGTTCACGAGTAAAGACCTGACAAAACTTGGCGTTGTGGATGAAGTCATCCCCGAGCCGCTTGGTGGAGCTCATCGGGACCATTTTAAGATGGCCACGACACTCAAGGCTCGTCTGGTCGAATCGCTCAATAATCTGGACAATCTCTCGATCCCGGATTTGCTCGAACGCCGCTATCAGCGTTACCGTCGCATTGGCGTGTTTCATGAAGACGGATCATCGTCCGCGTCCGCGCAGTAAGATCGGTCTCAGCGTAGACGGCTTCGCGGCGATGTGCTGGGTGATTCGTAGCACTTTGCGCACGATCAGCGGCGGTACTTTTGCTCCGCAAGCCCGTTCGGAGTTTTGTCGGGTAGTCTCACTGGTCTTACCCTAGCCTGAAAATCCACGGGCGAGTTTGCCGGCACGGTTTGGTCAGTCCGAAAGGGGAGAAGTGGGCGCGCTGTTCGTCGGCGTTGTGCAATCTTGATTGTCGTTGTGGCGCGTTGGTATCGATTTATCAAGTCCCGCGTTCACGGAATCAAAGCGGAAAGAAACACGGTTCAAAAAAAACCATACCAAACGTCCGATAATGTCCGTTATGTTATGTTAATTGCAAACAAAGGCCGGTTTTTTAGGGGGCGAATTTTACCCCCACCATGCTTCGTTCGATATTGATGCGATGTCGCATGACGTCCAGAACCGATTGTGCGACAGTGCATCTTATGGCTCATTTCGCTCCTCCGATCGTCGATACAAGCGGTCGATCTGGTGGGCGGATCAGCGGTTTGCCTGGCTCAATCGGTTTCGCAGGTCCACGCTCAATCCATCCAGCGAAACACCAGCTCGGTCCAGCTGTCGCAAAATTCGAACATCGATCGGAGTGTTTATGTCCGTCTTCGCATCAGGGTCGTTATTGAGGCCCATGGCGTCCGCATGCCAGTCCTCCAGCACGCGCCGCTGGACGTCGCTCGGAAGTCCCGCAAGGTACTGTTTCGATTTGGCAATAATGTCGTTTCTCTGACTGTAGATTCCGGCGATTTCACTCAGCAGTGAAGTTTCGTTTTGGCCGAGCCGGGTAGAAGTGGGCGTTGTTGGAATCGAGGTGCCCTGCCCGCCTCCGATCGGATTTGATGAACCCCTGAAAAACTCCGTGAGAATTGCCCCGGCATTCTGTGGGACGTTGGAACTCAGTTGGTTCAGTAGCCGCTGTTTTTCTTCTGCTGTCGAGTTCTGCAGCGTATCGACCATGCTCTGGCTCATTTGCTTGCGGAGATTCGTTGGCACCTGACTCAGCAAGTCCTGAAGCGATGGTTCCGAACCGTTTGACAAGGTGCCACGGGATCCAGACTTCGGAGTTCCGTCTTCCCTTGTTACAGCGCCACCTCCTAAGTTCCCTGGAACGAAGTCAGAAAGGTCAAAACCACCAGAATTCGACAAAGAACCGCCAGAGCTGGAGTCTGTTCCAAACGTTCCTGCTTCAATCGGAGTTGCGCCATTCAGGTCATCAGGTCCAGTTTGCAGTGATTTATTAAAGTTATCGATGACGTTTTGAACGGTCGGAATAGCGTTTTCTGGCAAGATCGGAATCAGGTATTTCGAATTGTGCAGTATTAACGCCGCTCCGTAGCCAGAGTAGGTCTGGCTGACGATTTGTCGCATGGGAGGGGACATTGTGATCGCGAAGAACATAACTGTCATGCAGATAATGACCCCCTTGACGAATCCCAGGATCCCGCCGAGGTGTTTGTCAAAATCGATGATCTTTGCCTTAGCCATCCAGCTGCTCAGCATTCCTGCGACGACAAATGAAACTCCGCAAAGCCCCACGTAAACGGCGAGCATTGCCAGCCACTGCTTCAATGGCGGATCGACGCCGATCATCGGTTCGATTGCTGGCGCCAGGAAGCCGGAAAACTTGAAGCACAACAATAGCGCAATGACCCACGAAAGCTGAGACAACAGTCCGCGCGCAGCACCTCGAACGGCGCAATACAACAGGATGCCTAGTACGACTAAATCAACGATGCTGTGCGAAGTCATTTGACCGCCTTCCTTGACCCGGGTCTGGCCCCTCAAATGGGTTTCAGGAGTATAGGAGGGCTACGGCAATGAGGGAAAGGGCGTTTTTGTTCTCTAAGAAAACCGGCAGTTTCTGCCGATCAATCATTTCACCATAGGGACTGCAGTCTCGTCCTGATCTGAAACAGTTGAGTCTGGACGCGTCTGGAGTCTGGAGGCCGGTCCAGCTCAGACTTTATTTCCGACTTTCCAACAGTAGAGTCACCGGGCCGTCATTGACCAGACGAACATCCATATGAGCCTGAAACGTGCCAGTCTCAACCGCCAAGCCCTGTCCGCGAAGTTCTGCTGCGACGCTCTGATAAAGAGCTTTGGCTTTTTCTGGACGAGCAGCGTCGACGAAACTTGGCCTGCGGCCTTTGCGACAATCGCCGTACAGGGTGAACTGACTGACAAGGAGAATCGCTCCTCCAACGTCTGCCAGGGCCAGATTCATCTTGCCGTCCGTGTCTTCGAAGACTCGCAAACCGGCAATCTTGCCTGCGGTCCAGATGACGTCTTCCTGAGTGTCATCTTCTGCGATACCAATCAAGACCATGAATCCGCGCTGAATCTGTCCAACGACAACGTTCTCGACAGTAACTGATGCTTCGGTAACTCGTTGAATGACAGCTCGCACGAATGGGCTTTCGTAATTGAAGATAGAGGGCAGGGCTCAAAACATAATCGACAGCCGCTCGCCGAATCGTGCAGGTTCCAGTCCGTCCATCGAAATTGCAGGTATGCGATCCAGCATCAGGTCGGCAAGAATTGTTCCAGTCGCGGGTGACATCTGAAGTCCTGATCGAAAGTGTCCGGCACCGACAAATGCATTTGAAAACCCGGGCACTCGGCCCAGCAGTGGTAGTTCATCTGGCGATCCCGGCCGCAGGCCAGCCCATGTGTGAACGACTTCAGCGTGAGCGAGTGAGGGAACCAGCGACTTCGCAAATTCCAGCAACCCGGAAACACCTTCCGTCGTTGTGTGCTTTGCAAATCCTGCATTTTCTTCTGTTGATCCGATGAGGATCAGTCCATCGCGTCGTGGCACAAGGTAACGCCTGCCGAATTCAATCACGCAGCGAAACGGCGGTGCGGGCAATTGCAGCTGCACAATCTGGCCTCGGACTGGCTTCACTGGAATTGCGAATCCCAGCGGTTGCAACAGCGAAGATGACCATGCTCCTGCGGCGAAGCAAACGCGATCAAACTGGAGAGATCGGTCGCCCACGCGTACTTCAGCAATACGATCATCCTTCCGGCGAATATCCAAAACTTGAACGTGCTCAAGTATCTCAACGCCACGTTGCAAACAGGCCGCCTTCAGCGCCTGCAGGTAGTGTGGGTTACGAACCTGCCCGAAGTCCGGCAGGTAGATCGCATGGTCAAACTTTTCATCGAGGTCAGCGACATGGTGTTGCACTTCGGCGGCAGTCAATCGTTCAAAGCGAATGCCTTCAGTCTGCCATTGCGAGGGTTGGGCCTCAAGTTCTTGTTCCGTTTCATTGAAACCAACTTCAATGGCTCCACAGATGTGATAACCAATATCGATCCCGGTTCGGCCGATAAGGTCTGCGGCGAAGTCTGGCCAAAGTGAATGGCTGAAGGATCGTAGTCTTGCCTCTGGCGTCACAGCATTCGCAAGATTGCCGGGCGGCAACATTCCAGCGCCGGCCCATGAGGCTTCTCGACCGACTTGCTGTCGGTCCAGCAACGTGACTGATACGCCGATTTCCGCGAGCTTCAGTGCTGTTGTCAGACCGACGACGCCGGCACCGATAATCAGGATATCCGGATGAAGCTCAGGCATAGAGACGATTCGGGATCAGGATGCAGGACGGGGCTTCAGTGCCGACCGTGCCTTTAATGTCAGGTCTGGACGGGACTGGAGTCCCGTCCTGCATGGTGCTTCATTTACTCCCGACGCAATACAAAGTTTCCTTTCGTCCGTTTCCATCACCCGTGGCTGTTCGAATGAACAACTGGCCATCGGCCGCGATGATTGAAGCAAACGATGAAGTGCCCAGTTGATTCTCAGCGATCTGTTCATACTTCTGAGGATTGGCTTTGAAGACCCATGTCGTCCCCGCTTCATTCGTTGCGAAAATTGTGTCGCCGACAATTAATGGCGACGCTGATACCGGACCACTCATGCGGTGTTTCCACATTTCTTTGCCCGTTTTTGCATCCCAGCAGTAGGTGACGCCAATGTCAGTCAACGCATAAAGATAACCTTTATGAACTACCATGGACTGTTCATAACTCTTCACGTTGTTTTTCCAGGCAACACCTGAGCCGTCTGCTTTCACGGCAACAGTTTCGGGATCCGGATAGCCGCCGCTCGCGAAGACAAGGTCATCTTCCCATGTGCATGTGCCGCATGTCGCCATCGTAAGGCATTTTGTCTCCCAAAGTGACTTGCCAGTTGCAGGATCATACGAAGCGATTCGATACGTCCCGCTTAGCAACAACTGGTCGCGCCCAGCAATATTGGCGACGATCGGCGAAGACCAGTTCAGCATCTTTTCGCGTTCCTGCTGCCATGCCACGCTGCCATCGCTGAGCTTCAGCCCTTTAACCCACGCAAACGTGTCGCAGTCGCCGGACACGATGAGTTTATCTTTGTAGATTGTTGGAGAAGCCGCATACCCGTATTCGTATTGATTGGGACGAAACCCGCCAACGTCTTTGCGCCAGACGATTTTTCCAGCAAGATTCAGGCACACGGCTTCCACTTTTTCGTGATGGCAAAAAACGGCGAACACATGGTTTCCGTCGGTGGCGGCCGTTGACGATGCGTGCGTATTCTTCGGATGTGCCGGAGGAAATCCTCCCTGACTAATTGGCGTCAACCACAGCTGCTTGCCCGACTTTCGATCAAACGCCACAATCGCCTGGGACTGACTCTGATCATCTGCAGAGCACAACACGATTGTGTTGCCGGTGATTATCGGCGAGGCATGACCTCGACCGGGGACATCCACTTTCCAAACGATGTTCTTTGACTCGCTCCATTCGGTCGGAGTCCCCTGCTCTGCCGCGACGACGTTGTTGTGGTTCGGCCCACGCCATTGAGTCCAGTCGCCGGCTTGTGTCAGCGATGACGACAGGACAATACATGCAAGGCTGAAAAGGGATCGCTGAAACATGAATGAACTCCATCAGAAGAATAAATCAAAACTTCAACTCGTTCCAGGGCTCCAGCCCTGGAACGCAATGCCCAGAGGCTCCTGCCTCCACAACAGCCTGCAAGGCAGGAGCCTTGTCGACAGTGCATTCCGAGGCTGGAGCCTCGGAACGAGGAAACTCAAAGCGATCGCATAGACATGAATGAACTCCGCTGTGAATAGATGATGAACCACAAAGTGTCGCCGTGATTGGCAGCACGTCAAGGGATGCAACAACAATCTCTGCGATGCGAGGGGCGAATTTACTTTTCCTTGACCGCCGACCGATTTGGCTCGAAAAGGGTTGTGTTCGGTTCTCTGTTCAGCGAAAACATGAACAGCAACTTTGGCGTTTCGGGCAATTCAAAAAAGCGGCCTCCAAAAGTGACTGACGCAAGTCATACATCACTGACTCCACAACAAGTCGAGAAGGTGCACGCCATCTGTGATCGTTTTGCTCGTGCATGGAAACACGGCGATGGTCCCAGTATCGAAGCGGCCGCGGCTGGAGCTGATTCGCAAATCCGCCCTGCCCTGCTGCAGCAACTTGCCGAACTTGACGTTCGAAACCGGACTGCAGCCGGCGCATCTGTCGATCTTGAAGCGTACCTGCATCGGTGGCCTGATCTTAATCGCGCCGCATTGGAGAATGCACTTGCGACCGCTGGCAACGATGATCAGACATCAATATCAATGACGGCGGAATCCGCTGATGAAATTGCATCAAGCCCCCCTGCCCTGCTCTGTACCGTCAGTGAATTCCTGCACCGTCTGCGACAAAGCTGCTTATTGCCGGACGAAGAAATAAAAGCCGCTGCTGTTTCCAGTGCTTCGACATCATCTACGGCGATTGGTGAGCAATTTGTCGCCGCACGAAAGCTGACGCAATTTCAGGTGAATACGTTGCTGCACAACGCCAACGATCCACTCACACTTGGTGAATATGTGGTTCAGGATTTTGTCGGACGCGGTGGCATGGGAACTGTCTACCGCGCTATTCATCGGCGAATGAAACGTACGGTCGCCATCAAAGTACTTCGTCGAGATATCTCGCACGCTGACTTATTGGCGAAACGATTTTTGCGAGAAGTCGAAGTCGCAGCGAAACTTTGTCATCCGAATATTGTTACAGCGTATGATGCCAGCGAACAAAATGGCATCAGTTACCTTGTTTCTGAATTCGTCGAAGGCCAAAATCTCAGCGACCTCGTGAAAGAATACGGGCCTCTGTCATTACCACTGGCGGTGGACATCGTGCAGCAGGCCGCACGGGCACTCGAATATGCTCATGGTGCGGGTGTGATTCATCGTGACATCAAGCCGTCGAATCTGCTCATCGACGATGCTGGCAACGTCAAGTTGCTTGATGTCGGGCTTGCCCGGATTAACTCGGCGGATTCATCAGAGACTGATCATGCGGCCGAACTGACCACAACCGGGATGATCATGGGCACGGTGGACTATATGTCGCCCGAGCAGGCTCTGAATACAAGGCTCGCCGATGAGCGATCTGACGTCTACAGTCTCGGCTGCACACTGTTTTTTCTGGTGACCGGCCGCGCGCCGTATGCGAAAGGCACAGGCATGGAACGGCTATTGGCTCACCGCGAGCAGCCGATCCCCGCGTTGTGCAGTCTTTCGGCAGAGCTACCAGAATCAATTGATCAATTATTGCAGTCGATGCTGGCAAAGAAACCTGCTGATCGCATGCAATCGATGAAGGAACTTGTGACGCAGTTGGAACGTCTGAAGCTGGCGGGACTGCCGGACGTGACGTTACCGCTAAGTGCATTTTATGACAACACCTCTTACGGTGAAAGTGTCAGCAGCGCCAGCGACGAAAGCGTTAACGAATTGAATGAAGCGTGCGCTACCGTGGTTGCTCCCGCTTCTGATTCGGTTCATTCGCACGAGGCAGACTCAAAGTACGACGATTGCAAACGATCCGCTGACGTCGCGACAGAAATCACGCCCGTCGCCGCATTTTCAGTCGCAAAGAGCCCCGTTTCACGTTCATCGCAGACATCGTCGAGGTCACCACTAGCCTTTCTGCCGTGGGTGCTTCTGCCTGGAATCGCAGCCGTAGTGATCGGCGCATTCATCATTCGCGCGGACAAAAACGATTCGCCAACACCAAGGGGCAGCGACTCTGCTTTTCCGATCAAGACCCTGACAGATTTTTCCGAAGCCGAGGTGCAATCTTACCGCTCGAACTGGGCGACCAGTCTTCAGCTCGATGAAAACATCAATGTCGGCGGCATTGATTTCGTGCTGATTCCGGCGGGAGCATTCCACTACGGAGACAGCGCCGTTGCAACTCGTATCGATACCGGATTTTATTTGTCTCAAACGGAAGTCACGGTCGGACAATTTGCATCGTTCGTCAAGTCCGAGCGATTTCAAACGGTTGCAGAAACGAATAACGAAGGTGGCTGGGGACAGGACCCTGAGTCACGGGATGCCAAACGCTGGGTTCAGTCTCCGTCGTTCAACTGGAATAATCTCGGCGCTCAATTTATTTCGGGAACGCACCCTGCCACCAGCCTGGCCTATTCTGACATGATCGCATTCTGCGATTGGATGTCTCTTGAAACTCAACGCACAATTCGTCTGCCCGACGAACAAGAATGGGAATACGCCTGCCGCTGCGGTCGCCGAGGTCGCTGGTCGTTCGGCGATGATCCTCAGCTTTTGTCTGAATATGCGTGGTTTGAATCCAACGCTGACAAGGATATTCATCCAACTCGAATGCTGAAACCGAATGCCTGGGGACTTTACGACATGCACGGCAATGAATTTGAACGTTGTCGCGTGCCTGATTCTGACTCCTCTGGCCACAGCGAAACAGGACCGATTCGTGGTGGCAATATCTTCAGTGCGTTTGAGGCCACTGCCAGTTCCTCGCGACTGATGAGTCCGTTCAACACACCAACTCAAGGTGCGTTTCGAGTACTGCTGGAGCTGGAGTAATGACAGTTCAGGCCTGTCATTCATCCGAAACCGAAATCTTTCAGTCGATACATTAAGACAGCACTCGTACGTTCGAGGATAAAAACTTGACTTACGTCAATTTCTGCGATAGCCTGTGTTGCTCGGAGCGTGCGCAGTAAATGAACCTCGTGAGAGAGCAATTCAGATGGCACGGTTGGTGAATCGCGAGATTCTTGATGCCTTTAGAGCTGCGTTGTCTGAATGGCATTCCAGCGGATTTGTCGTGTGGATGCGGCGTCCTGCGGAATGGTTGCGACAAAACTTTGAAGACGAAGACATTCGAAGTATGACGCGACTGATGTTCGAACACATTGAGAATGGCGGCCAGATCGACCAGGTTGTCGAACGCCGCGAGATTTGGCGAGATAGGCATGAGTTTCACTACGATTTTCGCATCCAGGTTGGCAACCGAAAGACGTACATCGAAACGGTGCTCAGTGTAACGAATACTGGTCCCACAGTCACCATTGTGAGTATGCATGATGAGTAAAAGAACGTCAGCGGAACCAACAAGTGGAAAAGCATATCCGCGTCATTGCGCCGTATGTGGTAATGACGCTGTCGTGCTCAGGCAGATTCCGTACGATGCTCAAGTACGACACGATGGCAAGTTGCACACGTTCCACATCACCATACTGGGAGTTGATGAATGCGAACACTGTGGTGAGCAGTACTTTACGGTCGATACCGACGAACAGATTAGTCTGGCTCTGCGAAGATTTCTCGTTCTGCTTTTGCCGGAAGAGATCCGCGCTGGATTGGCACAATGCTCTGTAAATCAACGCACGTTCGCGGAGCATCTTGGCATTGCAGCAGAAACAGTGTGTCGATGGCTGAGTGGAGCGGCGATCCAGACAAGGTCAATGGACAATCTGATGCGGCTGTACTTCTCATTGGCTTCAGTTCGAGAAGCGCTCGCCAATCCACAAACGATGTGCGATGAAGGTGCGACGACCTACACAGGCCAAAGTTAAGATGACGTGACCGTGTCCGGAGTGTGTTTGCAGGCCAAAGCCTGTAATCCGACGAGCAAAATCACGCCGCATCATTCGATTGTTCAACAGGCTTTGGCCCGATGGATTTTGAACCGCCTTTGTGGCGAGCTTTCAGATCAAAAAGACCAAAGATCTCTGTCGCATTCAGGCCGAGCGAAACGTTGTTATTATCGCCCTCGCCAAGGATCGCGGCGAAGAGAGCACGTTTTTCGCTCAGCACTCGGTCGATGCGTTCTTCAATTGTGTTCTTCGAAATGAATCGCGTCACAATGACCGGGTTTTTTACACCAATGCGATGCGCACGATTGATGGCCTGATCTTCGATTGCCGGATTCCACCAGCGATCGAACAGAAACACATAGCGACAATACTGTAAATTTAATCCGACGCTGCCAGCTCCATAGCTCATCAAGATCACGTGCTTTGACGGATCCTGTTTGAACTGCGTGAGGATACTGTCTCGCTGCTTATGCGGTACGCGACCGTGATATTCCAATGGCCCAAACCGTTCCAGCGCCGGACGCATTTGGTTGATACTGTTAACCCATTGGCTGAAAACGATCG
>JANOZG010000947.1:0-3003 GCA_031429275.1 Planctomycetota bacterium | reverse complement strand
GCGTTTCTCCTGGGATGCGGACAACGTAAACGGCTGATGTCAACGCGCCGGGAAGCCTCTTTGGGTCAAGGGGTATCAACCATTGTCAGGAGGTCGATGCGACGATTCTACACTGAGATCAAAACCCGTAAACACCCGTCTCAAATCTCTGCCAGTCGCTTCGTTGAATCGCCGAACGTGTCAGTCTTCACGCCGTAGTGATTCAGCATACTCACATACAAATTCGACATTGGCTGTGAATCGACTTTTAGATATCGACCGGTCTGGAAAGCTCCGCCGCCGTGGCCGGCAAGGATGACGGGTAGGTTGTCGTGTGAATGGCGATTGCCGTCCGCGATGGCTCCGCCGTAGACAATCATGGAATTGTGCAGCAGTGAGTTGCCGTCGATGTCCGTGGTTGCTTCCATGCGTTCCAGGAATCTGGCAAAACGACTGACGTAGAACTGGTCGATCGCGGCGACTTTCTTTGCAAGGTCCTCTTCGCGCTGATGATGAGTCAGATAATGATGCCCTTCGCGTACGCCGATCTGCGGGAAGATACGGTTGCTGCCGTCATAGGCCAGTAAGAGTGTCGCAATACGAGTCGTATCGGTCTGGAATGCAAGGAGCAGCGTGTCGAACATCAGGTCCATGTATTGACCGAAGTCGCCGGGAATTCCGGCTGGTGTTGCCTCAGCAACTTCAGGGATCTCGCGATGTGATTCGGCGGCCTGCAGACGGAGTTCCAGTTCGCGCACCACGGTTAGATACTCATCAAATTTCTGACGATCCGCAACGGCCAGAGACCGCTGTACATCGGAAGCTTCTTCCATTACGAAATCCAGAACGCTGCGTTGAGTCTGCTGTCGCAGTGCGAAATTCTTGCGACGCTCTGCGCTGTCGCCCGCTCCGAACAGACGTTCAAACGCATGGCGAGGATTGGCTTCGGGAGTCACCGGCGTTGTCGCGGAACTCCAGGCGAGATTGTATTGATACGCACAGGCATAACCGGAATCGCAGCCGCCGGAATTGCGGATCAGATCGGATGACAATTCGAGCGATGGAAAGCGTGTGAGATTCCCTGCGGCTTGTGCGGCAACCTGATCGACCGAGATACCGACATGAATATCGTTGCCCGCCGTTTTGCGAGCTCGGGCACCAGTCAGAAACGTGGCGCTGGCGCGAGCATGGTCACCGGCACCGTCGCGACCAGCGGTGGCGTTTTCATGGTCGAGTCCACCGATGACCTGAAAGTGCCGCTTCATCGATTCCAGCGGCTTCATAGTTTCGTTCAGTTCAAACTCCACCGTCGGAAACCAATGTTCCTGCTGCACGCCATTGGGGATCGACATGAACGCCATCCGCAACGGAGCGCCGGTCGCTGTTGTGGCCATGCCAGCCCCTTCAGTCACCGGCGTGCCGAACAGCGACCGCGGCTGCAGTGACATCAATGCAGGCAAAGCAATAGAAACACCCATGCCGCGCAGAAAACCGCGACGAGTCGATGATTTGTGATTCATGGTCGGACTTTCACTTGCTCAGGATTTCGAATCTTCTGAAACGGGGCAGAATTCACCACTCCATCGATCAGTTCACTGAACTTGCCATTACTGCTTTGCAGACGTGCAACGATGATATCCACAGTTTGTTCATCGGTGTATTCCATTCCGCGACCAATCGCAAATGTCAGCATTTTTTGAGTCACACAGCGATAAAAGTCTTCGGCATGGTGTTCTCGGAGAATGTGTTTCAGCTCCCGCACGTCTTTGAAGGATTCACCGGTAATCAGAGTTCCGGATGCGTCGATTGGTAAACCTTTTTCCTCGGTCCGCCAGATGCCAAGGGCATTGAAATTCTCCAGCGCCAAGCCGAGCGGGTCCATTCTGGCATGGCATGATGCACACAATGCGGATTCACGATGAGCCTCCAGTAATTCACGCAAAGTCGGCTCACGGTCGCCAAATTTCCCCGCTGCGGCTTCGAGTTCCGGAACGTTCGGCGGAGCCGGGGGGCTCGGCGTTCCGAGAATATTGTCGAGGATAAACAGCCCGCGTTTAACGGGAGATGTGCGCGTTGGATTGGATGTCAGCAACAACATTGACGCATGACTTAAGACTCCACCGCGAACGCTGTCGGTGGGCAGATCAACGCGACGCATTTCGCCGCCTTTGATATCCGGGATACCGTAATGATCCGCCAGCTTTTCATTAACAAATGTGTAATTGCAGTCCAACAGATCCAGCAGACTCAAATTCTCCCGAGCGATGTGTTCAACGCAGAGTTCAGTCTCACGCCGCATCGAGCGTTTCAGTTCATCATCGAAGCGATCCGCTATGCCTCGTAGTTCCCGGAAACGGTCGCGGGTTTTCTGTTCCTCAGGAGACAACTCACGGCGAAATCCTCGACCTCGCAGATTCCGGAACTGATCGAGCATCTCCTCCCATTCTTTTTGATGACCCAGCACGGCGATGGGATCGATAGTAACCGAAGTCACGTCGCGAGTTCTCAGCCACTGACCCACGAAGTTGCGGATGAACTCATTTGCGCGGCGATCTTTCATCATTCGCGAAACCTGCGTTGCAAGATTGTTTCGCAGTTGTCCCTTCTCGGCGAGATCGAACAGTTCGTCATCTGGCATCGTGGACCACAGGAAGTACGACAAACGCGATGCGAGTGAAAGTTCATCGACGTGTGGGAATGATTCGGCATCGTCACTGGATGATTCCAGCCGGAACAGGAAACGCGGAGATGCCAGCACCCCCGTCATTGCCTGCCCAATGCTCGATTCGAATGTTGCTCCAGGCTCCGTAGCGGCTTGTGCCGAGATTGACACGAGCCGATCGACGGTGGCTCGTTGAACGTGACTGCGAAATGCACGCGTCGCAAACTTGCGGAGAATCTCTTCTGCGTAGACCCGCCGTTCTGCGGTGTCTGTTGGAGGTTCGTCGCGAGGAAAGAAACGTTGGTAATTCGGGGGATGGACAAGCTTAGTCGTGCCTTCGGGACCCTCGATACGAACGGAGT
>JANOZG010000946.1:0-3720 GCA_031429275.1 Planctomycetota bacterium | reverse complement strand
AGGTCATTGCAGGAATTGCCCTTGGACCTTCGCTCTTTGGACGAATTGCACCGGATGCGATGGCGTACGTGTTCCCAATCGCAGTTTCACCCGTACTTGGAATCCTCGCGCAAATTGGCATTATTCTGTACATGCTTTTGGTAGGACTGGAATTGAACGCGGGATTGTTGAAATCGCGTGCTCATGCCACGGTCGCCATCTCCCATGCCAGCATCATTGGGCCGTTCCTGCTAGGCGCTATGCTGGCCCTTGCCGCCTTTTCCAGCTATGCACCAGCGGGGGTGAGCTTTACAAGCTTTGCATTGTTTCTTGGTGTTGCGATGTCTATCACAGCCTTTCCAGTATTGGCGAGGATTTTGACAGATCTGCGGTTGGACAAAACAGAACTGGGTGTTATCGCGTTAAGTTGCGCGGCGGCCGACGATGTCACTGCGTGGTGCCTTCTGGCATTTGTGGTTGGCGTGACCAAGTCCGATTTGTACAGCGCATTCCTCACAGTCATTCTGGCTGGAAGTTATGTGGGAGTGATGTTCGGAGTCGCTCGACCCTTGTTGACTCGATATCTGGCACCGTTGAAAAACTCGGAGCTATCTGTGAACGTCACCGCCTGGGTCCTGGTAGCGGTCCTCGCATCAGCGGTAATAACGGAAGTAATCGGAATTCACGCTATTTTCGGAGCCTTTCTGCTAGGGGCCGTGATCCCGCACGACAGCCATATCGCTCGATCGTTCCGCCATAAATTGGAGGATGTCGTTTCTATTCTGCTGCTGCCGACTTTCTTCGCTTACACAGGGACCAGGACACAGATCGGCCTGCTCTCCGGCTGGTCCGACTGGTATTTTTGTGCGTTCATCATACTGGTTGCAACCATTGGAAAATTTGGTGGGACTCTGATCGCATCACGATACACGGGTCTCGACTGGAGAACTTCAGCTTCACTTGGAGTTTTGATGAATACGCGAGGACTGATGGAGTTGATAGTACTCAATATTGGACTGGATCTTGGCGTCATATCACCAACATTGTTCGCTATGATGGTCCTGATGGCCCTTGTGACCACAATTGCAACGACTCCGGCTCTGTGGATGTTGTTGCCAGAGCGCACAACTCTGGATGTTCAGAATCCTTAGTCTGTTCGATTAACCGTTACACAGCACCCAGCAGCCTCAATTTGCCGGAGTTTGAACGTGATTGATTGAGAACATCCGGAATTTCATCGGGTTCGACAAGAATTGAGTTTTCATTCTGACGATGCCTGTTAGAGTACCCGCGTAACTGATTTCGGATTCGCCTTATTTGCGTGAACATTGTTTCACCGGGCGTCGATCTGATCGGCGAAGCATTCGGTCCTCTCCAGTTGGTGCATACCGACGGACGGCTGCCAGTTCCAATCCCTCTTGAAGACGCTTTTTCGTTGCGTCCTCCTGAATTCGGTCCTGGGAATGTTTCTTAACTAACCCCAGGATAAAGAATGAATTTCGGAGACTTCGGGCTCGCAGAGCCCATTGTGCGCGCTATTTCCAAAGAAGGCTATTCGGTCGCTACACCCATCCAGGCTCAAGCAATTCCAGTCGTGCTCGAAGGGCACGATGTGATCGGGATCGCTCAGACTGGGACAGGTAAAACAGCGGCATTTGCCCTGCCAATCATTCATCAGCTTGTAACGTCCAAGACACGACGTGATGCCGGAGTTCGTCCGGTTCAGGTTTTGATTTTGGCCAGTACACGCGAATTGGCGATTCAGATTTACGAGAGCTTTAAAAACTACGGAGCTTTTGCTTCGATTCGAGCCACGACCATTTATGGTGGTGTCGGGCAGCAGCCTCAGGTTCGAGCATTGCGACAGGGAGTGGATGTTGTTGTTGCAACTCCCGGTCGCCTGATGGACTTGATACAACAGAAACTGATCAGTCTGGCCGACGTTCACACTTTGGTACTTGACGAAGCGGACCGCATGCTGGACATGGGCTTCTTTCCCGCGATTCGCAGGATTCTGAAGTACGTGCCAACGAAGCGCCAGACATTGATGTTTTCGGCAACAATGAAGCCGGAAATTCGTGAACTTGCTGGTTCAATTCTGCATAACCCGGTGAGTATTTCAATTGAACCAAAGCAGAAAACAACAGAACTTGTTGAGCAGAGCGTCTGCTTTGTTCCGCAGAAGCAGAAGACCCGGTTGCTGATCGAACTGATCACCCGCGCGAATCCCGCGCGAGCAATTGTGTTTAGTCGAACCAAGCATGGTGCGGATCGTATCGTGCGTCACATGGTGGCAGCTGGCTTTCAGGCTGAAGCAATTCATGCCAATAAGAGCCAGAACAAGCGTCAGCGGATTCTCGAACAATTCAAGAGTACGGCTCCTCCGATTCTTGTTGCCACCGATATTGCGGCTCGTGGAATTGATGTCGATGGCGTATCGCACGTGTTCATTCACGACATGCCAACGGAAGAAGAAACCTACGTGCATCGTATCGGCCGGTCCGGTCGAGCAGGTGCGACGGGCGTTTCGATTGCCTTGTGTGATCCAGATGAACGTCGAATGCTTCGAAGCATCGAAAAACTGATCGGCATGACAATTCCGGTGCAGGAAGTTGAAGGCTTCGATTTCTCAGCAGCATTGGATTCCGCTGACGTAGAGCGACCTGATCGCCCGCAACGTCGTGGACGTCCGGGTTCACCGCTGAGCCCGAACGCAGCTGGCCGTGGGCGAAGTCGTGACGGACAGGAACGCCGACCGGCGTCTGGTGGTCGCGAGGTCGCTCGAAGCAGTGACAATTATTCAGTGCATCGTCGGTTCGAGAAACCAGCTCGCACGGAACCAGGTCGTGACGGAGGTCGCAGTGCGGAACGACGCGGCAACGCCAGTCCCGGTGGGCCAAGCCGCGGCAACACCGTGAGTCGCCGTGATGATGGGGCAGTTAGTCGCCGCCCAGAGGGTTCAGCTCCGCGGTCACAGCCCGCTCAGGCTCGCCCGCAACATTCGCGTCCGCAGTCGAATACTGCACGGCCATCATCCGAACCTCGGGCTGGCAGATCGCGTCCGGGACAAGCTGATGATTTCTTTGGTGACGGATTATTCGTTGAGGGATCGGCGGAGAAATCTGGATCAGAGCAAGGACCTGCACGACGTCGCCGCAAGCGACCAACGCAGACAAACACGTAACACTGCACTACCCGTCGCCGGTCGATTTTGAGTCGATTCGACCGCAGCTTAGATCATTACGGGTTTGGATGGGCAGGCACAACGATCGCAGTCATCGTTGGCTTACCTCGCGGCTCTGTTATTCCTTCGTACATATTCAGATTCCTGGTTGCCTGTCGCAGCCTCAGTAAAAAGTTGAAACTAAAATGTCGTTCTCAGATTCAAGTTCAGAAACTTCCGCAATTCTGCCTGTTGAAAACTCATTGAACAACCAGATTTTGCCTGTCGAAATGATTGCCGATCCGGCCGTCGTGGAAATCAACGCTTACGTTGCTGTTGAAGTGCCGGCTGCCGTTGAAGTACCGGAAGTTGTTGCCGATGTACCGGTTGTTGCTGAAGTACCCGAAGCTGTAGCAGTTGCAACAGCGTCTGTTGCTCCGCCAGAGATGGTTGCTGCGACTCCTGTGGTTCTCGAAGCACCAGTTGCTATTCAACCCGCAGTTGTTGTCGCAACACCGGTCGTTGATTCGCCTCCCGTACATGTTGCGAAAGTCACCGCACCGGCTGTTGTGAAATCA
>JANOZG010000945.1:0-11402 GCA_031429275.1 Planctomycetota bacterium | reverse complement strand
CCAGCCGCTCACCATCCTGTTGATTAATTCATGCGATACGCAGCTTCACTATGCTCGGAAAGGTCGAGACCTTCCTCTTCGGCATGTTCTGAGACTGTAAATCCAATCGTCTTGTGAATGATGATCCCCAAAATGGCAGTCATCACAAATCCATACACGCCCGCAACTGTGATTCCGGTCAGCTGCAACAGGATCTGCTTCATGTGGCTCTCAACCACCGGGCGAATGACAAAGTATCCCACAAGCAACGCACCCAACGCACCGCCAACTCCGTGAACTCCGACAACGTCGAGTGAGTCGTCGTACTTAAGCACCTGCTTCATTTGTACGCCGAGAAAGCAAACAAAGCCACCAATCAGACCAATGATCAGTGCACTGGCTGGGCTGACATGACCTGCACACGGCGTAATCACAACAAGTCCCGCCACCATGCCGGACGCCACGCCGATGGCAGTTGGCTTACCAACATGAATCCATTCGGCAAGCATCCATGATCCTGTGGCAGCTCCGCCAGCGATAGCTGTCGTTGCAAACGCCATGACAGCGACGGATCCAGCAACTGGCAAAAAGTCCTTGCCGACAGCAATTGCTGACCCGGCATTAAAGCCAAACCAGCCAACCATCAGGAATCCCGCGCCCATCAAAGTCCAGCCGATGCTGTGCGGCAGAAATGGTCCTTTTGGAAATCCCTGACGCTTGGGCAGGATCAGGATCAAAGCCAGAGCCGATGCACCAGCAAGAACATGCACGACCGTTCCACCTGCGAAGTCAAACACGCCTTTCTGGAACAGGAATCCGCTGACATTCCAGACCCAATGAGCCACCGGGTCATAGACAAGCGTTGCCCAAAGAACGACGAAGATGCACCATGCCGAAAACTTGACTCGTTCAGCGATTGCACCGACGATCAAAGCTGGCGTAATGATGGCGAACATCATTTGGAACATTGCAAACAACAACTCGGGAACACCTGAATTCCCAGCACCGACTGTGTCTCCTGTCGTGAGGATTTTGCCGACGTACGTCGCAGAATCGTTTGGATCAACGCCGGAGAATGAACGCAACATGATCAGGCCTGGATCGAAGCCGAGATAGCTGATCGCCGGCTTGTCAGTGCCATCGTCGTTTTTTCCTCCGTCGACCGAGATCGCTGACGGAACTGCGAACGTTAAACTGTAGCCGCAGACCACCCATTGAATGGTGACGATCGGAATGCAGACCATGACGCACATGAACATATTGAGCACGTTTTTCGCTCGGACCATGCCGCCGTAAAACAATGCAAGTCCTGGCATCATGAAGAACACCAAAGCGGAACTCACAAGCAGCCACGTTGTTGAACCGGTATCAATTGTCCCTGCAAGATGCGGGGCAACTGCGGTTGCTTCAGTTGTTTCAACAGCAGCAATCGTTTCCGTTAAAGCTACTGGTTCGGCCGCAGGCTGCGTTTCCGGTGCCACAGCGTTTGCGGGTTCAGTTGCTGATCCATCCTGGGAATAACTCTTGTTGCAAGCGGTTAGCGTTAATGTCATCGCAGTCAGGAGCGATGCCATTGCAATCCAGCCAAGCGGCCTAAACACTTTACTCATCGTCAATTCTCTCTTTCTTACATGCGTGGAATTAGGGAAGGAAACTATGGAGGAAGTCATCGGCAGTGAAAAGTGGATACCGATAACTGGCTCTACTAAAGATCAAAGGAAACAGGACTTCCGCAACCTTAGATTGCGGAAGCCCAGGAGAACGCTATTGCAATTAGCTGTTATGCAGCGTGAAGTCCGGATAAGCATGAGCACCCATTTCTGGACCATCCAAACCAGCGATTTCGTCCTGTTTGCTGACTCTTAGAGGTGCAATCAAGTTGCTGACTTTGAACCAAACAAATGCCATGGAGAATCCGAAGACCCAGACCACTCCAACGCACAACAACTGAGCCCACAATTGTGAAACATCACCGTATAGAGCACCGCGAACACCGTCCGTCAATACCCCATCAGAATCACCTGTTGCATCGAAGGCAGACCGGACAACACCGTTCCAGCCCATCCCGTACTTTCCATTTGCAAAAATACCAAGAGCAATCACACCCCAGGTTCCGTTGACACCGTGCACGGAAATCGCACCACACGGATCATCGATGCCTCGACGTTCCCAGAAGAAGACACTGAGCACTACGAGCACACCGGCAATGCCGCCAATCACAACGGCGGCCCATGTGTCAACAAACGCACAAGGAGCAGTAATTGCAACAAGACCAGCCAGCATACCGTTGCACATCATCGTTGGATCTGGCTTCATCTTGATCAACATCATGTACAGCATTGTTGTGATGCATCCTGCCACTCCGGCAAGCATCGTGTTCACGACAACAGCACTGATTCTCAGGTCTGTACCTGACAGGGTTGAACCTGGATTAAAGCCGAACCATCCAAAGCAAAGAATAAATGTCCCAGCAACAACCATCGGAATATGATGAGCCGTCATTGGCACCGGTTTACCATCAACATACTTCCCTACGCGGGGCCCAATAATCCAAGCACCTGCAAGAGCGATTGCTCCGCCCATCGCATGCACCACACCAGAACCGGCAAAGTCCACAACACCGTGACCTAAACCCCAGTTCTTTCCAGCCTGGGCCAGCCAGCCACCGCCCCAAACCCAGTTCGCGAACAGGCAGTACGGAAGAGCAACCCACAAGCCATAAAGGCAGAAGTTTTTCCAACTCCAACGCTCTGCCATCGCACCCGTCGGAATCGTGGCAGTCGTGTCCATGAACACCATCATGAAGAAGAAAAGAGCTAGGACGCTGACGTCATCCATGCCATTCAGAAAGAAGCCTTTTGTTCCCATCAGGCCATAAGTGAAAATCCCCGGTGCAGCAGGATCCCCGCCTATACCGATCCCTTCATTGAGGATTGAAGTTCCAGGGCCAAGAGCTGAATACCAACCGGGCGCGACCGGACCGTTGAACCAGTTGCCCCAGCCAATTGCAAATCCGTACGCCCAAAATGCAATACAGCCAAGTGGATAAATCATCAGGTTCATTGCGGCAGTGTGAGCTCCGTTCTTGGCTCGACACAAACCGACTTCAACCAGCATGAAACCTGCCTGCATGAACATCACAAGAAAACCAGCAATCAAAACCCACACCATGTTGATTGAGAACATGTTGTGTACAGACCGGTCGTACAATTTCTCTGGCGTCATTTCTTTGGGATCGCCATCACCAACTGGCCCGGCAGAAGGCGTGATCCAGTAACCAGCCGCGCCACCACCCGCATCCGGCCATATCGGCGCAGCAGAATCAGGATTGGTACCCGAGAAATAGGCTGGCAAAGCCGGTGTCTCAGCAGGTTCAGCAACCGCAGGCTCAGCCGGTGTTGCAGCGTCCTGGGCATATAGCCCTGAACCGTGGAAACCCGCCGTCATAAGGCAAAGTCCCGCTGCCGCTTTCAGAACGGCTGGCCCGAATCGAGTCCAAAAGCCACCAAGCATCTCGTTTCTCCCCCGGCGTCAAGTTCAATCGCGAGAATTCGATCATTTTGCTAACTGCAAATGAAATGTACTGCAAGATTGATTCGCAAACGATGTGCCTGAACGTCCTCTCAGTATATAAGCTATGATCGCAACCCCTTTCCTTAAAGGTAATTACGAAATTTTTTGTGAACACAACTCGGCAACTTCAGTCTTGAGAATTATGTGGTCTGCCCGAATTGTGTGCATCAATGTCCGTCGTTGAGGCTGTAGTTTGTAGACCATCGACCTGAGTCGTTGACGGACCGGACTAAGTTGACGATTCAGCAAGAGAATTCTTCCCCGAAAATGAGACCCCTCAAAACGCAGTCCGAACGCAACGAAGGAATCAAGCGTCTTGTGATTAGACTCAATTCCCCTTAAAACACGGCATCAATTGCAGGAACTGCGGCGGAAGAACGGATCTTCAAAGTTCCAGCAGCCTTTAACCTCCAAACTGAAAAGTGCCCAATCGTGTACCGAGTGCTGATCACCGATAGCCTGGCCAAGGCTGGACTGAAGATTCTGGAACAAACGGAAGGCATCGAAGTCGTCATTAGGAGCGGCCTGACTCCCGAGCAGGTTCGTGAGGAACTGAAAGCCGCCGATGGTATCATCATCCGCAGCGGCACAACGCTGACGGCAGAGTTGTTGGACGGTCAGGAACGCCTGAAATGCATCGCTCGCGCGGGCGTCGGCGTGGACAACATTAATCTGGAAGCTGCGACTCGCGCCGGCGTGCTGGTGATGAATACGCCGACCGGAAATACAATCAGCACAGCGGAGCACACATTCGCGATGATGCTGGCTTTGTCTCGAAATATCGGACCAGCACATGCCAGCATGAAGTCTGGCAAGTGGGATCGAAAGTCTTTCCAGGGAACGCAGCTTGCCGGTAAAACTCTGGCTGTCGTGGGCCTTGGCCGTATCGGTCTCAGTGTTGCTCAGCGGGCTTTGGCTTTCGAAATGAATGTCGTGGGATACGACCCATTCTTTTCAGAAGAGAAGGCAAAAGAATATGGTATCGACCTGTATCGTGACGTTGATGACATTGTGGGAAAATGTGACTACTTGACGGTTCACACTCCACTGACGCCAGAGACGCGCAGCATTATCAACGCTGCTCGCATTGCGAAGATGAAAAAGGGTGTTCGCATCATCAACTGTGCTCGCGGTGGCATTGTTGACGAAAAAGATCTGACCGACGCCATTGAATCCGGTCACGTCGCTGGCGCGGCGCTGGATGTGTTTGTGGACGAACCACCAAAGGACCGACGTCTTGTCGATCTGCCGCAGGTTTTGGCGACGCCACATCTGGGTGCTTCAACTGAAGAAGCTCAGGAAATGGTGGCGATTGAAGCTGCAGAGCTGGTTGTCGCGTATTTGAAACGCAACGAAATTCGTTGTGCCGTCAACATGGCGCCGGTCTCCGCATCTGAGATGGGCGAACTCAAGAATTATCTGAATCTCAGTTATCGGCTGGGGCTGTTATCCGCTCAGATGATCAAAGGGCAGGGCCTGAAGAGTGCGGAAATCATCTATCGTGGCGAGGCAGCCAATAAGAAGACTCGGCTGCTGACGAATGCCATGACAGCCGGCTTGCTTGAGGCGGCATTGGACGAAAGCGTCAATGTCATCAACGCAACTTCTGTGGCTCAATCTCGCGGGATTCATGTGACTGAATCTGCCAGTGGCGATTGTGAAAACTTTGCATCGATGGTTTCTGTCGTTTTGACGACAGATCAGGGTAAATTCGAAGCATCCGGCACAATTTTTGGGAATCAATTCCTGCGACTTGTACGATTGAATGAATACCACTTTGAAGCCTATCTTGACGGGTTGCTGTTGATCTATCGACATCGTGACGTACCAGGTCTGATTGGATTTATTGGCACAGTTTTTGGCGAACACAACATCAACATCGCTCAAATGGCCCTTGGACGAAAACAAGACCGCCCAGGTGGAGATTCTGTGGCCGTTCTGAATCTGGATAGCGAACCGTCTTCTGAATCCATTCAGAAAATCAAAGGTCATGAAGAGGTCACGGGCGTGGATATCGTAAGACTTCCTCCGGCTGGAGCGCCTTTGCCGTGGTTAACGGCCAAGTAGCAAGGCAAATTCTTGAGGATGGATATTTATGTCGTCCTGCCATTCGGGTAGGATGAGCACGAAGATCTGGCTCACTTGTACCGATATTCAATTGAATTCCATTGCCGACCAAACGCAAGCTGTGGAATTATGATGAATTTCGGCCCTTCAATTTTGAACACTCGATAATGAAAGTCACGACGTTGGCTACCGTCGAAAAAGCAACTCAAACAATTAATGGTGCCCAGATCCTGATCGAGATGCTCGTGCGGCTGGGGACAGAAACGATTTACGCCTATCCGGGTGGTTGCAGCATGCCGCTGCATCAGGCCCTGCGTGAACAACGTGATAACATTCGCACAATTCTTCCACGTCACGAGCAGGGCGGTTGCTTTGCCGCTCAGGGAATTGCTCGTTCCACCGGCAAGATTGGCGTCTGCATGGCGACTAGCGGACCAGGTGCCACGAATCTGGTGACTGGCATCGCTGACGCCAAGCTGGATAGCATCCCGCTGATCGCGATCACCGGTCAGGTGCCGCAAACGGTCATCGGAACAGATGCGTTCCAGGAAACGCCGATCGTCGAAGTCTGTCGCGCGATCACCAAACACCATTACATGATCACCAGCATTCGTGACGTTGCCCGGATCGTGAAGGAAGCCTTTTTTATTGCGTCAACCGGTCGGCCGGGTCCGGTTCTGATCGACGTTCCAAAAGACGTCCAGTTGGATTCCATCCCGTTGAGCGAAGTGGATTTTGATCCACCGATGAATCTTCCGGGCTACAATCCGGTTGTCCCCAAGGCCGCTCCAGAACAAATTCGACAAGTACTTGCCGCAATTAAGCGGTCGAAGCGACCAGTTCTTTATGTTGGCGGTGGTTGCATTCAAAGCAACGCCGCTGAAGAACTTACAAAATTTGCATTGCGTACCGGCATTCCAGTAACGATGACAGTGATGGGTCTGGGTGTTTTCCCAGGCACACATCCGCAGTCGCTCCACATGCTTGGAATGCATGGAACGGTTTATGCAAACTATGCTGTGGACCAATCGGACTTGCTGTTGGCGATTGGCGTTCGCTTTGACGACCGTGTAACCGGCAAGCTGGCAGAATTTGCAAAACACGGCAAGATCGTGCACGTTGATATCGATCCTTCGGAAATCAACAAGAACAAAGAGGCCCATATCCCGATTCATGCAGACGTTCGCGAAACTCTGGTTGCCCTCAACGCTGCTCTGGTTGATTCGGACATTCCGGATCTGACCGAATGGAAACACATGATCGATGGCTGGAAGGCGAAGTTCCCCTTGGCATACGCCGACGCCGGCGATGCCATTCTGCAGCAATATGCGATTGAAGAATTGTGGCGTCAGACACAGAAAATGGACTGCTACGTTTCGGTCGGCGTCGGACAGCACCAGATGTGGGCTGCTCAGTTCTTCAAATTCAACAAGCCACGTCGCTGGTTGAGCAGTTCTGGTCTTGGCACAATGGGCTTTGGTCTTCCAGCAGCGATGGGTGTCCAGTCTGCTCATCCGGATGCATTGGTATTTGACATCGACGGCGACGGTTCGTTCCAGATGAACATTCAGGAACTTGCGACGCTGCATTGTGAGAAGCTGCCAGTGAAGATCCTGTTGCTGAACAATCAGCATCTGGGCATGGTCGTGCAGTGGGAAGACCGATTCAATTCCGGTCGCCGAGCTCACACGTATCTTGGCCCATCGGATCATCCCGAAGCACTTGGCGAAGGCGACGGTTCAATGCCGATAGATACGTTTCCGAACTTCGTGCAGATTGCCGAAGCCTATGGCGTCAAGGCTCGGCAAGTTCGCAGCAAGGCTGAGTATCCAAAGGCCATCGCGGAGATGATTAACCACAAAGGCCCATACCTTCTGGACGTCATCTGCCCATATCAGGAGCACGTGCTGCCCATGATCCCCGGTGGAAAAACTGTTCGCGATATTATCGTCGAGTAAGCCCGGCGAGCGGCATGCGTCAGCTTGCCGGTACAAGAACGTAGTTTCGGCAGCGTGGTTAACTGTGCTGTGATTTTTCAATGCCACGCTTCGTTGCCGGGAATAAGGACGTTGTGGAGTGGGATTCGCCACGATTTCACAGCTTTTGCAACGCCGTTTAGAGTCCTACTGCGAATCATGCGCGCACGGAGCGAGCATCTTTCCAGCATCTTTCCAGCATCTTTCGGGCAGCGAACAACGTGAGCGGCGGATGTCAACGAGCCGGGAGGCTCCTTTGGGTGAAGGGCTCTCAGCCCTCTGCTTTGACTATGTTCTATTTACGTAAGATGAAAACCATGAAACACTTCCGTCACGTGGACGAGCACAGAATGGCTTCGTTTGGATGGCAAGGAGGTTGTCATGGTGGAATTGGCACGAGAGGTTGCGGATCGGTTGCCGATCGCAGAAGCGGCTCTGACCCTTTTCAACTGGATTTGTCAGGACGACTTTCTCGACGATGTCTTCCAGAAACATCGAGGCCGATCCTACGAACGAGAGATCTCGTTCTCTCAGATGGTGCGGCTGGTTGCGGATGCCTTGATGCAGCATCAGGGCAGCGGCCACCAAAGCTTCCAGCGAGCCAAGAACGAGGGAGAGCTCGAAACCGATATCCGTTCTGTCTATCGAAAGCTGAGCCATCTTCCCATATCCCTTTCGATGGGGTTCTTTCAGGAGGCCACCAAACGGCTTCAGGAAATCTATCCGGAGTCGGTCGACGCCAACTCCGTGCCGAAGTCTCTGCGGAAGTTTGCAGTGTGTGTTCACGATGGCAAGACGATCAAAGATCTTCAAAAACGATTGAAAGTGCTGCGGTCGGTCGATGGCAGCGTTCTGGGCGGACGGATGGTCATCAGCCTGCAGCTCCAGACCAAACTGGCAACGGGATTTTCCGCGAGCGAAGACGGCGAAAGTGGCGAGACCCCACTGCTTCCGGAAGCCATGGAGCAAACTCGCGAAGTTGTGTCGGGCACCAAGCTGCATGTTGGGGATCGAGCCTATTTCGGTTTTCCGCAAATGAAGGAGTTCACCCAGCATGGCGATCACTTTGTGCTGCGTTTTCACAAGAAACGAATGGCGTTTCATCCGGATCCCGAACAGGAATCGAGGACCGGTACAGATCGCTACGGTCGCACCTATACGGAAGACTGGGGCTGGCTGGGAGGTCCCAACGATCCTCGGCGCCGATACGTGCGTCGCATTCAGCTGCATCGGCCGGAGATCAAGGACGAACTCATTCTGATCACGGATCTGACGAACGCACGCCAGTACCCGGCGGACGATATTCTGGAAATTTATCTTCAGCGGTGGACTATCGAAAATGTCTTTCAGCAAGTGACAGAAGTGTTCCATATGGACACTTTGATCGGCAGTGCTCCGAAAGCGACGGTGTTTCAGGCAGCCTTCTGTTTCCTGCTCTACAACATGATCCAGGTGATTCGCGCCTACATCGCAGAAGCTCAGGACGACGTTTCGGTGCAGGAGATCTCTACAGAAAAGCTGTTCGTTGACGTCGAACGTCAAATGATTGCATGGAACGAATTGCTGAGTGTCGTCCAAACCGTCCAACTGCTGGCCGGAAGAACAACAGCCACACAGGTTCGTCGTCGATTGAAGCAGTTGCTCCGTAACGAATGGTCGGACCTCTGGCTGAAATCTCCCTCGAACACGCACCGCAACCCTCCCAAAAAGAAGTCCCGATCCACAAGTCATAACTCTGCATTTCGAATACTGCAGGCTCACAGACTCAAAAAGAAAACAAAGAAAACAAAGAAAACATAGTCAAAGCAGAGGGCTCTCAGCCCTTGTCAGGCTGAAACTCGTTGCGGACGTCAGAGTATTCTGTAGCAGCATTGCTATTGTCATCGGTCCTACACCACCGGGAACGGGAGTGATGGCAGATGCGACCTCACTGGCTGCCGCAAATTCAACGTCGCCCACCAGACGATCATTGACGCGGTTGATGCCGACGTCAATCACGACGGCTCCAGGCTTGATCATGTCACCCTTAACAAATTCCGGGATTCCGACAGCAGCCACCAGAATATCGGCCGTGCGACAGACGGCACCGATATCTGCCGTGTGGCTGTGACAGATCGTGACAGTGGCATCGACGCCTTTTTGGACAAGCAGTGCGGCCATTGGTTTACCAACAATATCGCTGCGGCCAATCACTACAGCATGTCGTCCAGCTGTTGGCACTTTGGCAAATTCCAGCATCTTCATCACACCAGCGGGAGTGCATGGCAGAAATCTTGGACGCCCCTGCAGCATTAAGCCAGTATTTTCAGGATGAAATGCATCAACATCTTTTGTGGGCAGAATTGCGTCAAGAATCTGCATCGAATCCAGATGTTTCGGCAGCGGCAACTGCACCAGAATTCCATGTACACTTGCATCACGATTGAGTGAATCGACCAGAGCCAACAGCTCGGCCTGAGTCGTTGCAGCATTCAGCCGATGCAGAGTACTCTTCATCCCGGCTTTTTCGCACGCACGTTCTTTGTTACGAACATAGACTTCACTGGCAGGATCATTGCCTACAAGGACCGCCGCAAGATGCGGAACGATGCCGGTAGTACTGATGAGTTGCTTCGTCTCCAATGCAACCTGATTGCGGACAGATTCTGCAATGGCTTTGCCATCAATGATTTGAGCGGTCATATCGTGGATTCCGAAAGTAATCAGCGTGCAATTGGGCAGATCCGTCTGATCCTTCGTATGGGCTGGATGAGACTCATTTTGTCGTGTTTGCGGACGAGGTTAGCTTACGGACACAGGATTTCAAGCACCTGCAATTGTTCCTGGGGAACAATCTCAATCACGCCAGATTCGGCCGGAATCAGCATCGTTGTACCGCAACGAAGTGATTGCTTTCCACCAGGTGTTGTTACTGTAGCTCGTCCTTTTAGGCACATCAGGATGCGAAACTGATCGGACGTAGAAATCGTAAACCGATCCAGCGCGGTATGTCGGCGGATGACGAAATACTCACAACGTACGAGTTCTTCGAAAACATGATCCTGATCACAAAGAGTCACAGGCGTCATCGGAACCACAGGCCCGCGACCGAAATCAGTGCATTTGATCGACTGATCTATGTGAATCTCGCGAGGCTTGCCATTCGCATCGACTCGCCCCCAATCATGGAGCCTGAACGTGATGTTGCTTTGTTGCTGAACTTCAGCCAGTAAAATGCCGGGGCCGATGGCGTGCACCGTGCCAGCCGGGACGAAGACGCAATCGCCGGACTTCACCGGAATCATGTGCAACAGGTTGTCAATGTTGCCGGACTTCAAGCCTTCGCGCAACGTGGCAGCATCGACTCCAGCTTTCAGGCCCGCACAGATTTGGCTTTCCGGCTGAGCATCAAGAATTACCCAGGCTTCGGTTTTTCCTTTTTCTTTCGCATCAAAGTGTCGAGCCAATGCGTCATCAGGATGCACCTGCAGCGAAAGCCAATCGTTGGCGTCAAGGAATTTGATGAGCAACGGAAATTGTGTCAGCCCGGCCTGAGCACCCAGCAGCTCATGCGGGTTTGACTGCAGAAGCTGCCGCAGTGTTCTGCCCGAGAGCGGTCCGCCAATCACTTTGCTCTGATCGCTGCCGTGATCGGCAAGTTCCCAGCTTTCGGCATAGTCGTTGCCGTCGCCGATGGGCTTTTGCAGATGACTGCCCAGCCGCCGACCTCCCCAGCGTATTCGTTTCAGCAATGGTTCGAAGATAAGCGGTGGGAGCATTGGTGATCCCGTAGGACGGGTCTCCAGACCCGTCCGGACAACAGATATA
>JANOZG010000944.1:0-5032 GCA_031429275.1 Planctomycetota bacterium | reverse complement strand
ATGATCGATGGTCAGGGCAAGACCATCACAGAGGCGACCGCAGCCGCAGAAGCTGCAGCAAAAGTTCACACCGATGCTCAGACCGCACTGGATACTTCAAGCAAAGCCCTGGAAGCTGCCAATGCGGCCAAGGCCGCAGCTGACAAGGCCGTCGCTGATCTCAAGGCAGATCCGAATTCACCCAAGGACGCTGTCACTGCTGCAGAAGCCGCTGCTGTGGAAGCTCAGAAGGCAGTGGAAACGGCGACTGCCGCTGTTGAACCGTTGAAAAAGCCAGCCGAAGAAGCCAAGACTAAGGCGGACGAAGCCAAGAAAAAGGCCGACGATGCAACCGCCAAGCTTGCTGAGCTGAAGACCAAATCCGAGGAAGCCGTGAAGAAGGCTGCGGAACTGAAGGCCAAGGCAGATGAGCTGACCAAGAAGTAAGCCACATTGACCGCCGTTACGAACCATGGCTGCGGCGCGCGGGGGATGTTAATTCCCTGATTGTGGCCTGACGAAGAATCAGGGGACTAACGTCCCCCGCTCGCCTAAATTCAGCCCGCGCTATGCCTACGCCACTTTTTCCGGGGCAACGGCGCACAGACGCCGTGAAACCCTCGGGCGTTTTAATTGACAGCCCACAACTGCACGGTGGTGAAATTCGGAAATCACTTTCAACTTTACGAGCAGTTGTAAGGTCAGTAGAACCTCACTCCGCCGCGGACTGAACTCGCTTCTTTGCTCGTTCGTGTAATTCTACCGGCACGAACTTCAACAACCTTTCAATCACCACGTCCGGCGTCACGCCTTGGCTGGCCGCAGCAAACGTTGTCATGATTCGATGACGCAGCACAGGCTTGGCAATAGCTTTAACGTCATCAGTCGTCACGTGAAAACGTCCTTGAAGTAACGCATACGCCCGAGCTCCCAAAATCAGATACTGCCCGGCTCGCGGACCAGCACCCCACGAAATCAGTTCCTTCACAAACGGCGGAGCCTCGCTTTCGCCTGGTCGAGTCGCCCTCACAAGATCCCGAGCGTACACAAAAATGTATTCCGCGCACGGAACCCGTCGCACGACTTCCTGCAAGGCCTGAATCTGACGACCTGTCAGGATGGGTGTAAGCTCTGGTTTGTCTGTTCCCGTCGTTTGTTTCAATATTCGAAGTTCTTCCGCAGCGGTCGGATACTTCACAATGATATTGAACATAAATCGGTCGAGCTGTGCTTCCGGCAACGGATACGTACCTTCCTGCTCGATCGGATTCTGAGTCGCCAGGGTGAAAAACGGATCTGGCAACGCATAAGTATGCGAACCTACCGTGCAGTGTCGTTCCTGCATGGCTTCCAGCAGAGCGGCTTGAGTCTTTGGCGGCGTACGGTTGATCTCATCCGCGAGCAGCACATTGGTAAACAGCGGACCTTGAATAAACTGAAATACGCGACGGCCGGTTTCCGGGTCATCCTGCAGGACGTCCGTCCCAGTGATATCCGAAGGCATTAGGTCCGGTGTAAACTGAATGCGTCGAAACGACAGCTGCAAAATGCTGGCGATCGTACTGCACAACAGTGTCTTGGCGAGACCCGGTACGCCGACCAGCAAACAATGGCCGCGACAAAACATGGCAATCAGCAGTTGATCGACCACTTCATCCTGGCCAATCACCACCTTGCTGATTTCCTGTCGCATCCGCTGATAGGCGGTCGTTAATCCTCGAATTGCCTGTTCTTCCAGCGCTGTGGGTGCAACTTGCGAGCGATCGCTGGTATTCTGTTGATCAAATTCAGCCATGGCGGAAAGAGTTTTGTCCGGGAACGGATATAGATTTCTGACGCTGGTGGAGAATTTGAACGCACATTCCAACGAAATGCGAGCGGTCTGCCTCAAGATTCGCAACGACAGATAAAAAGCCGGAGCATCCCATGAGTGACGTCAAGTACCTGATCTTCGATATTGAAACTGTCGGCGATGGTGATCTGATTCGCAAAGTTCGCTATCCCAACGATGAACTGACGCCCCGTGAAGCCATCAGTCGCTACAGGAAACAGCTGCTGGAGGAAACAGGAAAAGATGTTTTGCCGCTGACATTTGTCGTGCCAGTCTCTGTGGCGATTGCAAAAATTGCCCCCGACTACCGATTGCTCGAACTGACAGTTCTCGACAGCCCTCAATTCCGCCCTCAGGAAATTGTTCGACGATTCTGGCAAGGTTGGCAGCACTATCAACGTCCGACGCTGGTGTCATTCAATGGACGCGGCTACGACGTCCCGGTGCTGGAAGTTGCAGCGTTTCGTTTCGGCATCAGCATCCCGGCCTGGTTCAATGTGGATTCGCGTGCATTTGAACAATCCAGAAATCGCTACAACCACGACGCACACCTGGATCTGCAGGACTTACTCACCAACTTCAGCGCATTCCGCATGCATGGAGGCCTGAATCTGCTGGCTCAATTGATCGACAAGCCAGGCAAAGCTGGGATCGATGGTTCGCAGGTTCAGGACCTGTATCACGAAGGCCATGTGGATCGCATCAACGACTATTGTCGGTGCGACGTCCTTGATACTTACTTCGTGTTCCTGCGCACTCGAGTGCTGCTGGGAAAACTAACACTGCAGGAAGAACAAACCCTCACGGAGATCGCTCGTGATCTGTTGTCGGAGCAAGCTGAAAATCATCCAGCGTACGAACACTATCTCATGACATGGGACCAGAGACTGCAACAAAGAATCGACGTGATGCAGGCCATCGGCGTCGAACCTGCTGTTGAATCTCCAGCTGCTGGTGTCGCGATCGACAAAAAAATGCAGGGTTAGACGCATGTCGCACACGTTCGGCTGCAGCGGCTGACTGTTTATCGAAGAAACTTCTCCACCAGTTCCCTATGCTGCACCTAACTTTTAATTCAATAGAACTACACTTGACGATTGCGGGATAAATTGCCAGAATTGAATAAATTAAAAGTTTGCGGTTTGGCCACTATTGGAAGCTTCGTCTTATGGCACGCCCTGCATCTGAACATCCGACGGAACTGGAACTCAGCATATTGAAAGTGCTGTGGCAGGAAGCACCAAAGACCGTCGACGAAGTGCGTGAAGCACTGGCAGCAGCGGGTCGAGTGCTGACTCACAGTTCAGTGATCACGATCATGAACATCATGGTCGCTAAAAAATATCTGAAGCGGGCAAAGAAGGGCCGGGCGTTTGAGTTCACTCCGCTGCTGGAAGAAAACAGCGTTGGCCAGAGCATGGTGCAGGATCTGTTGAGTCGGGTGTTTGATGGTTCCGCTCATTCGCTGGTGCTGCAACTTTTGGAAACGGCGGATGTCGATTCCGATGAACTCGCCGCCATTCGCCAGCTGATCAACCGCAAAGCGAAGGAGCTGAATCAATGAGTGTGCTATTCTTGAATTCGCTTGTGTGTTGGCAGATTACGCTGACGTTGTTGCATGTCAGTTGGATCGGACTGGTGATTGTCCTGATCGCTGCGTTGGCAAATGCCGTGTTGCGAAACTCAACCGCGAATCGCCGCTACTGGTTGAACTTCGCGTCGCTGTTGGTCTTTGCGGCCAGTCTTCCGCTGACGCTGGCCGTTGTCTGCGGCAGGACTGCTGAAGTTCCGGATGGGTTGTTCGTTGCGAAACCTCTCGTCTCAGCGGTTGAAGGGTTTTCGCCACCGGTTGTTGAAGAACCAGCATTGGCGTTGCCGCCCATTGACGCTTCTGATTTTGCTCCAAACCCCGGGCAAACACCGTCAAGTGGAGAGATCTCTGCGATTGTTCCACCAGTGATTGCGCGAACACTGCCATCTGCATGGGATCGAGCAAATTCCTTCGGTCATGCTGCCGCGCCGATTGTTGCGGTTTTTTATGCCATCGGTGTAGTATTGATGCTTGCGAAACTTGCGTTCGGTGTGCGAGTCAGCCGGAGACTTCGAGCCGCTGGTCAGCCGATTTCTGATGCGAATATACTCGCTCGACTGGTGGTACAGGCAAGGAAACTGTCGCTGCGAATCACGCCGGTGATTGCCTACTGCGAACACACGACGGTACCGATTGTCGTCGGTCTGCTGCGTCCGATGATTCTGATCCCTGCCGCCATGGTCAATGGCCTGACGATTGAACAACTGGAATCCGTTCTGACTCACGAACTCGCCCACCTGCGACGTCGTGATCACCTGATGATCGTGGTGCAACGAGTTCTGGAAGCAATTCTGTTTTTTCATCCCGTTCCCTGGTATCTCAGCCATCGCCTGCACGACGACCGCGAAACCAGCTGCGACGATCTTGTGCTGTCTATCGGCGGCGATCGACTTCAATACGCTCAATCACTTCTCCGAGTCGCCGAACTCCGCCTCGCCACGAGGTCGCAGCAAAACCACATCGCCCTCGCCGCCGACGGTCAGCGTCCATCAAAATTGCGGCTGCGGATTGCCAGATTGCTGCAATCACCCGAACGAACAGATGTTCGTATCTCTTCCAATTGGGTAGTCGCGTCTCTCGTTAGTTTTGTGTTTGTGTGGACTTGGCTGGCAAACGCATCTTCTCAGCCGCCCGTTGCGAGTGCAGATCCATCTGAATCTGAGCCGAACATCAACGTATCAAGCGATATTTTCGATGACGCACTTCGAAATCCGGAAGTCATCGAAAGTGAAAATCCAGCAAATGAGGAACAGTTCGATCGAATCGGTCAGGCTGTCCTTCAGAAACTTCGAAACGAGACCGCCGATTTTCTCAATGACCAGCACGACAAAGCTCATCGCTCCAAAGTTGAACGGCGATGGCACTACTCAGATGACAAGGGCTCCGCCATCTGGGGAGATGGAACGGGATACCTGAAAGGCTTCGCAGACGACACAATTGCCGACGCTGACTTTCCTGAAGCGGGTCCTGAAGACATCGAGCAGGAAAAAGAGAAACAGGAACGAACGTCTGAGAAGAAGGTCTACACAGCACCACCAAAAGACGCACTCGTCAAGCTGTTGGATACCAATATTGATTTTAACGCCGCTCGCCAAAACGCGACAGGACTTCAATACACATCGATCGGCCCG
>JANOZG010000943.1:0-7647 GCA_031429275.1 Planctomycetota bacterium | reverse complement strand
GCCTCATAGACAGGTGTGGTTTAATAATGGGTAATATACAAAGGGCTTTCCAGCTTGCGAGAGTCCTTTGTTTTCAAAACAGTCAGATATTTGCTCTCAAAATCCCATTATCTTTATTAAGCCCTTTAATAAGAATGTATTTAGATGTAAATTTGGTTAAACTTATGAAACTGTTTTTTGTTATTTGTTCTTCAAACCCACGGCACAAGCAGCGACAGGGCTGAGTGATTCGTTGGCTGATGGCTGTTTGCTTCGGAGTTCTTAGATGCCTCGTGTTCTGGGTGTTGACATCCCGAATAACAAGTCAACGTATATCTCGTTGACCTATTTGTACGGTATTGGACCATTTTTGTCGGTTCAGATTTGTTACGAACTTGGAATAGATCCACACGTTCGCGCTGGTGAGTTGACGGAAGACGAAGTCAGCCGCATTACAAATCACTTGGACAAGAACTACACGGTTGAAGGTCCACTCCGCCGCAAGGTGCAGCAGGAGATTGGGCGTCTTCGTGAGATTCAATGCTATCGAGGGGTTCGTCACCGCAAAGGCTTGCCTGTACGAGGTCAACGAACGAAGACCAACGCAAGGACGAGAAAAGGTCGTAAGAAGACCGTTGCCGGAAAGAAGGGCGTGAAAGACGCTAAGCGGTAGTAACCGCCTGGAACCTCTAATATTCAGTCCTCTGTGTGTATCTGAAAGTTCAGTGAGAAAACTACGTGGCAAAAGTTAAGAAGAAAAAGATACGTCGTAATGTTAACAAGGGAATCGCCTACATCAAGGCGACCTTTAACAACACGATTGTGACGATGACAGATGCGACTGGCGATGTGATTTGCTGGGCAACTGCAGGTACTGTAGGTTTCAAGGGGTCTCGCAAGAGCACTCCGTTTGCCGCTCAGCGTGCTGCAGAAACTGTTGCTGAAAAAGCCGCAAAGGTTGGAGTACGCGAAGTCGAAATTCGAGTTAAAGGTCCTGGTGCCGGGCGAGAGAGTGCTATTACTGGATTGCAGGCATCCGGCATGTCAATTAAGTCAATCGAAGACATAACGCCATTGCCGCACAACGGTTGCAGACCACCAAAGCGTCGCCGAGTGTAATTTTGGTCTACGCGTCTATGTACTGAATTGTATTTTGTGTGGGGGTCGGAAATGAGAATTCGTTGGCGTGGCCTTGAGTTGCCGAGTCGGGTTGCTGTTGATCGTGATACGCGTACTGGGATGTATGGAAAATTCGTTGCCGAGCCCTTTGAAAGAGGGTTTGGCGCGACAATCGGCAATAGTCTTCGACGGATCTTGTTGTCGAGCCTTGAGGGCTCTGCGGTCACGCGGGCTCGAATTCAGGGTGTCCAGCATGAGTTCACAACGATTCCTGGGGTTGTTGAAGATGTTACGGATATTTGTCTAAACCTGAAATCATTGGTTATCAAGAACCACAGTTCCTCCAGCAAGACGCTGCGAATTGAAAAGAATACTCGAGGGGTTGTCACTGGTGCAGATGTAATCTGCGACGATCAGGTCGAAGTGATTAATCGCGATCTTGTCATTGCTACGATGACGGATGATGTGCCCTTCCATATCGAAATGACCGTCGAAAATGGCCGAGGCTATGTTCCTGCGACGGAGCAGTATCAGCACGAGCCAGAGGTTGGAATCATTCCGCTCGATGCTGCGTTTTCTCCGGTAAGCCGGGTTCGCCATCAGATCGAAGAAACACGCGTCGGTCAGCGTACTAACTATGATAAACTGAATCTGGAACTTTGGACAAACGGTACTATTACTCCAGAAATGGCGCTGGTAGAGGCCGCAAAGATTCTTCGAAAGCACCTGAATTGCTTCATCACCTTTCGCGAACCTGGACCTGAATCCGGCCCGGATGGCGGTTTGCGTGGCATGATGGAAGCGACAGGCTATTCACCAGTCGATATGGAACTCGAAGAGAAGCTGAATAAGAGTCTGGCAGAACTGAATCTCTCCGTTCGGGCGACGAATTGCCTTGAATCGGTTGGGATCAACACGGTTCGCGATTTGGTAGTTCGTACTGAAGACGAGCTGCTGCAGGTTCGGAATTTTGGTGAAACTACACTAGATGAAGTTCGGGAACGCCTTGGCGGTATTGATCTTCGTCTGGGTATGCGGTTGCCAAATCAACAGCTGAAATAGTTAAGAATATTTGTCGGTTCGAGGCGGCTCGAACGAGATTCGCATTTTCGTTATATGTAGGTAAGTGTCTGACATGAGACACCGTGTTGCTGGTAGAAAACTTGGGCGAAATGCTTCGCATCGCAAAGCGATGTTTCGCAATATGGCCACGAGCTTTATTCGTACTGTACGAATCGTTGAAGGTGAAGTCGGGCAACCTAAAGTTGCCGGACGGATCATCACGACTGTTCCTAAAGCGAAGGAACTTCGTCCAATCGTTGAAAAGCTGATCACGATGGCCCGAAAGGCTTTGAAGATTTCGCAGTCTGCTGCGCAATACGGGACTAACGCTGAACGTGGCACAGATTCCTGGAATGCCTGGCGTAAATCTGACCAAGGTCGAAACTGGGTTAATGCCAACGCTTCTGCGTTGGCACTGCGACGGCGAGCGTTTTCGGAGTTACGCGATGACGTAGCTGTTGAGATTCTGTTTGACGATCTAGCAAAACGATTTGCTGATCGCGACGGCGGTTATACACGCATTGTACGCTTGGCAGCCGTTCGGCTTGGAGATGCTGGCCAGCAGGCGTTGATTGAATTTGTTGGCGAGAGAGATCGCGTCAAATCCAGGAAGCGATCAGCCCCTGCGGTTGAATCTGTTAGTACTTAAGCTTGTGGATCGTGTCGAACACGAAGCCCTCCGGAATCCGCGAGGGCTTTTTTTACGCGCAAAACAAAGTCCATTCTGATGTGATTCGACGCTTAAAGGTCTGCAAGGAGATTTCCGAGCCAGATGGGTCTAAATCAAAGCCATTGAGTCACTCACCTGCAAATCACGACAAGTGCGGTGATATTGTCACGAGAACCACCTTCGAGTGCGGCTTCCACCAAAATTTCAGACAGTTTCTGAGCGTCGTCTTGTGTAGTCATCAACTGTGCAATCTTAGAGTCTTCCAGCCCGTCAGTAAGCCCATCACTACAAAGCAAGAATCGGTCACCAGACTTGGGCGCCACTTCGACTGCCGCTCCTCCAGCTGCTCCATCGCGACTCCCAAGGTATTTATAGAGGACGTTTCTATAACGATGCGTTTTGGCTTCTTCCGGGGAAATTGTGCCGGCATCCATGAGAGCTTGTGTCAGCGAATGATCAACCGTCAGTTGTTTTAATTTTCCTGCACGAAATTCGTACGCACGACTGTCGCCAACGCCAATAAAGAAGAACCGATCGTTAACTCGAGTCATCATCACGACAGTTGTACCCATATTCCGCAAACCTGGATCAGTCTCACTGAGCGCGATGATTTCGGAGTTTGCAAACGCGATGGATTTTTCAAGTGCCTCATTAACGGATTTGGAGCTGGATTTTTCGAAATCAAGCAGTTTTTCAAGCCGACGAGGAATCAGTTCAATGGCAAGTGCGCTTGCACGTTCCCCTGCGCTCTGACCGCCCATTCCGTCCGCAACAATGGCGTAACGCTGTTGTTTATCGACAATACAGCTATCTTCATTGTTATCGCGGTAGTTTCCGGTGATGCTGACGTGACCAATTTGAAACGCAACCATTGACGTATCCAGAATCCATGGGAAGACCAACCGAAGGAATACCAGAATTTGAATCAGCATGCGCGCTGTTCACCACCGTAACCGCCACTTGATTCCCAGATTCCCTGCAATCTAGTGCAAATTGTTTCGGTATCGAGCCACAAACGCAACGCTGGAAGCCAGATCCTTGCAATCTTGATGCGATCGCTTCGGCACAGACAAGATATTGAACAGCATTTCGGCAGTGCATTGAACCGCGCTGAAATGCTAATCAATGAAGCAATTGAGGTGAAGTAGCAACGAGTCCACTTAAACTCAGAGGCGTTCCGACTTCGCTCTCAATATCAGCTTTAATATGGCTGAGGGCTGACAATTCAGATCAAAAAAAACTCTGAGGAATAACATCGGGGATCGTTGACGCTCGATAGGACGAAGGCAAAAAACCGGTCACGGACGAGAAGCAGTTTTTTAGAACCTGCAAATTGAATGAACTTGAAACACTAGTTCGCCAGCCATGTTCTCACGCGGGTAGATTTCGTCGAAGTTTAGCCAGTTGGAAGCTGGTTTGGCGTAGATTCCTGAAACGGCGGCGTAGTCCAGAAGATTGACTTGATCCGCCATGAGTGGGACTAAACGATTGATTCGTGGCACAAGGCTTCCATCACATTCGTGAGCCCGAGCGTTGTCGATGAAATCAGCAGTTCGCCTGCTTGAAATCCTGCGGAAGCTCCCAGCATGTGTCCCTGCCCTTCGACCAAGCGAAAGACTCGATCCTTCTCCGGCGGAAATTGAGTCTGATAGGCTCGAATGGAAGCGAGTTTTGTCGCCAGCGTCGCAGAAATATCTGAGACAAACGCGCCGCCGCCAGCTGGATGGTTCAATGTCTGCAAACCCAGTGGATACCAGATCTGTCGCTGAATTTTATGAACCGGAAGTCGGTCAAAAACCTCGTCCCACTTGGAAAGCCTCGAATAGAATACGGCGGCATCAGTAATCTGCATGGCCTGCCAATGATCTGGTGAAGCCAGAGGCGTACGATCGGCAATTCCCATGACCAAGCGCGGACGATATCGGCGAAAAACTTTGGCAAGGGCGACGCGAGCTTCAAAACTATCAAACAGCCGTCGATTGGGCAGCGTCAGTGTTTCGCGGAAATGCACGCCCAGGATGCGGGCGGCTTCCTGAGCTTCCAGCAACCGAACTTCGGGGCCAGAGCTGAGTGGTGTAGGTTCGCCGTCGGTCAAATCGACGATTCCGACGCGATATCCCTGCTGCACCATTCGAGCCAGTGTTCCACCGCAACCAATCTCAACATCATCCGGATGAGCTCCTACGGCTATGACGTCAAGAGCTTCGGGGAGCTGCAAGGTTTTGTCGTTCATTCAAATTTACCTTCGCTGCTCATCGAGTCGTCTTCAGCGGATCCCATTTCGTCAGACTCGGATCACTTGGGACGACAAACAATTCGACGCGGCGATTTCTCTGGCGGGCTAATTCGGTGACCGAGGACTCCAGAGGGTGAAACTCACTGTATCCCATGGCCGCAATTCGTTCAGCCTCGACACCTTGCTTCTGCAACTGCAGAATCACGGCATCAGCACGGTCTGTTGACAAATGCCAGTTCGTCGGATGTTTTGCAGCGGTTTCGGGCCGCACGATGTTTTGATCGTCGGTATGGCCGACGACAAGAATCCGCAGTCCACTTGCAGCCCCGGATTTTACATTGGAAGCAAACTCTTTCAGGATCGGGCCGGCTTCGGAGCGGATCGCATCACTGCCCAGATCGAACAGAATGTCACTGTGGAACTTATGCAGCCCGGTAGCTGCGTCGTATTCAAATCCAGCCGCTTCCAACGCAGAATCCGGACTGCCCCCAACGAGCACCGTGTCGTCGGAGAGCGCTTTGGCATATCGGTCTGTGAGTTCGTTACGTTCGGCCATCAGATTGTTCAGACGCTCGTCGGCGGTCGCGATCTGCATCTGGGCTTCCCCAAGCTGCGACATCAACCCCTGACGTTCGTGTTCTGAGTTCGCCATCATCTGATTGGCTTCATCAAATGCGGCCAGCAATCGCTGATTTTCAGCGTACAATTCGCGCGCCTGCATTTGAGCGTTCGCCAGACCGGTGTCGCCAGAGCCAGAAAAGCAGCAACAGCCACTCAGCATTGGCAACGCAATCGTGATGCATAGTACCGACAATCGAACAGGAATCCTGCTCATGGTTATCATCCCTGACAGACCTGTCTGCTGAGTTTGAGACCTGCGAAAGCCAGCAATCAGGCAATTCTGAGTCGTGGTCATTTCGAAGCCTTCGTCAACAGGACAGTATTCACGTCTTTCATCTTAAACGTCATCTCACACCACCGAAATGTGGCATGCTGTCGTGGCGCAATGGCCAACTGTCTTGAGACAGGGTTTCGACGCGGTCAGATTACCACTGACGGAAACGCGGAGTGAAGGCAGGCTTTGAGTCTTTTTGTATCGAAACACAAAGATGCTGTCCGAATCACATTTCAGTTCAACAGTTTCGTGCAAATCCTGCCGAACGCGAACTCAGATCGGATGTTCTCTGCCACCAACCAGACATGATCATTCGGCAGATTTTGCCGGTGCCAGAAACTGAGTCGTGAAACATTCTTCCGCCTTCACGCTGCCCGGCTTAATGTCTTCAACCTCTTCGATTTGTTGAACCAGCGTTTTCCAGCGTTCCATCGTCATGTTGCAGAGTGTTTCGTTCCCAGCAACCTTACAAAGTGGCGACATCGCCGACGCGCCAAATTCCAGAGCTGCAGGACTCATACTTTTGTTCATCGCGTGAATCGCAGTATTGGTAACGCCTGGGTCTGCAAGATACTTCTCCCAGCCAGCGACGCTCGCGGAAACCATGGACTGAACAAGGCCTGGTTGTTCGCGAATCGCCTTTTCCGTGGTCACTAGCAAGCTGGCATAGGGATTGAACCCAATCTCAGAAACCAGCATCGCCTGCGGGTCGCTGCCTTGTTCCTTCGCTGTAAATGGCTCGCTGAAAACAAAGGCCTGCTGAGCGAAAGCCTTCTTTTGGAGGAATTCCCCCACGCTTCCGCTGAATGGAACAAGCTGCACATTCTTAAGAGGAAGTTTTTTCTTCATCCAAAGTGCAAAAGGCCGTGATTCACTGATGGCAAGCTCGACATCAGCCAAATCCGCCAAAGTCTTAAATCCCGATGACTGATGCACCATAATACAGCGAGGGGAATTCTGCAGCGGGGCAAGTACGGCAACAATCGGCAATCCAGAGGCCCGCGCCTTGACGACGTTGTCGGCATCGGAAACGGCAAAAAGAATGCGTTCGGCGGCCAGTTCGGTAATTACCAACTGCGGTGCCCCTGGGCCACCCGGAACAAGTTCAACATCAAGCTTTGCGTTGTTGTAGAGACCCAACGTTTTGGCAGCAATAAAGCCACCATGCTCGACTTCAGGATACCAATTCAGCGCTAGTTTTACGCGAGTTACGCCATCAGCCGTCGGTTTCACATCGGGCTGATCAGCACAACCTGCTCCGCAAAATACTGCGAGTATTAGAATGAGCAGTCGAGAGGAGAGACGCATTCAGCTATGCCAATTTGCTAAAGGCAGCGCTAATATCCAGCGTATAATCTTCGCAAAATGCTTTTTCAAAGTCGTAGACTCCGAAAAAATCATTGAGCTGATCGTGTGGCGTGCGGCGCATTTCGCCAGCATCGATCATTTCGAAGACGATATGGCCGATGTCATCGGTGGACGTGACGCCCCAACTCTTGAAGACCAGAACACTTAGCATTCCAAAATGCTGCAGAGCCAATAAACGCAGGCCATCCAGCAGTTCAGGGCCACTGATATGGCCAGAAACTTCGGATCGCCGATCGCGACCAAGCTGTTCCTGCGTAAAACGCAGTGCTGAGTACACAAACTTGAATGCGTTTGGATGATACGTGCTGGATCTGGTAT
>JANOZG010000942.1:0-5167 GCA_031429275.1 Planctomycetota bacterium | reverse complement strand
ATCGGCATTTCAGGTGAGACTCCACAATCTCATCCCTTTCTGGAAATGCTTGATCAGGGCATCGGAATCCCGATGATCGCGATGATCGTCGTGATGGCTGTCTTCGTTGCGCCAATCGTAGAAGAACTTCAATTTCGCGTTGTCGCGTTAGGCGGGATTGCGCAGCTCGGCTGGCCCAAAGCGGCGTTGGTTGTTTCGTCGATCCTGTTCGCTTTCGCCCACGGCTTTCCAGATTCTATTGCATTGATCCCATTGGCGTTTGCCCTTGGATACACATATCTTCGCCGTCGCAGCTACGTAACTGTCATGCTGGTGCATTTTCTTTTCAATGCCTTCAACATGATCCTGGCACTGGTTGCCTTGCTCTAAAAGCACGAAATTCCTTGAAATAAACAGACAAATCTCTTCATTTACAAGATCTGATTGATCGTACGTCGATACAAAAGTAGACTGATGTCGTGGATTTTGCATGAGATGCACGCAATCTGAGCGTTGCAGGAGTCTGAAATGTCGAAGCAGCCCGTATCCGTGACTTTGCTGAACCAGGTACAAAGCCGACTGCGCGCGGCTAGCTTTGCTCGAGCACTTCATTGGTGGACGTTGGGTGGATTCTGTCTGGCCTGCGTTGCGGTCCTTGCCGTTCGGCTCATGGGCCTGCTGCCAGAAAGCCGTCAATCGATCGCATGGTTGCTGATATTTCCTGCTGCGGCTTCCGTCGCAGCTTGGTTGTTTCATCGCCGAGTCGAACGAACGGCAGCGGCACGTGCCGTCGATCAACACGCCAAAACAGACGATCTGTTCTTGACGCTTGCGACACTTTCGTCTTCTGCTGGCGAATATCAGCCATTGGTCGAACAATCAGCCGCAAAAGTTGCAACTCGCATCATACCGGCGGATGTTGTGCCGTATAAAGTTGAACGACCGATGGGCATGCAGGCGGGTGTGTTATGCCTGCTGGCACTACTGATTTGGTTGTTGCCAACGCTTGATCCGTTCGGAAAGGTTGAAGCAGCCACCAAGGTTGAAAAGACGAAGAAAGAAATTGAACTCATTCGCAAAGTTGTGAAGACCCGCGAAGAAAAACTCTCACAGGAAGTCAAGACCGCAGAAGAGCGTGATGACAAAATCAACGAGCAGATGAAAGAGCTGATGGCGTCGCTCCGAAAGATGCGGCCGATGGAGAAAAAACCGAACTCCAAAGTCCTGCAGGATCATCGTGGTTCGTTGAATGAGATGTGGAAGAATGTCTCCAGCGAAGAACTGCGAGAAATGCTCAGTCAGTCAATTTCTGATCAGCAGTTTGGTGGACAACGAAATCAGAAAATGAACGAATGGCTCAAACAGCTGCAGGAAGGAAACAGCGAGATGCTGCAGCAGCAACTCGATTCCGCAAAGGAAACGATGGAAGCCATGTTGGAAGCCAAAACGCCGGAAGAGCGCCAAAAGCTGGCATCTCAGCTGCGTCGGCAATTGCAGGACATGAAGAAGTTTTCGTCAGAAAAAGCCAGTTCGCCAGAACTTGAAAATGCTCTCAGTCAGGCGATGAAAGCGCTGGAAGCACTTGCTGCAAAGAAGCAAAACGGTGAAGCCGCCAGCGAAGAGGAAATGCAGATGGCTCAGGAAGCTGCCGAAGCTCTGCGTGAATCGCTGGAACTGTCAAAAACAGAGCTGCAGGAACTGGCTCGATCTGCCAAAGAGATGAAGCAGCTTGAAGAAGCTCTGAAAACGATGCAGCAGGCGGAGAAGCTGAACAGCGAAGGCCAGTTGGATGGCGAGCAGTGCGAAGGTTGCAAGTCGCTGGCAGAGTACGCGGAAAAATACAAAAAGATGATGGCCGGCATGGGCCAGGGTGGCGAAGGCGAGCGCGAAGAAGGCGGCAGCCCGATGGATGAAGATGACAGCGATCCGGAAGGCTACAAGGACGAAAAGACCAAGACTCAGATTCAGGCCGGAAAAGTGCTACTGTCGATCAAGACCAAGGAAGCCGCCACTGAAAAAGACTTCGATCCCGAGGAGCTGAAAAAGTATGAAAGCACCGTCAGCGAGATCAAGTCTGGCGTGCAGTCGGCGATCGAAAACGAACAAATCCCGCCTGGTTACGTCGATGGCATAAAGAGCTACTTCGACAATCTGGATACGGCCGAAGCGCCAAAAAAGTGATGGTTAGAGCATAGGTTATTGAATGGAGTGGCCGGAACTGGACGAAGCGGAGCGAAGGAAGCCCCGGGGTTTCGAGCGTAGCTCTCCAACCCCGGCCACCCACAAAGAATCAACGCTCGTCCCATCCATTACCGGTTCCCTGATCGCCATTCCTGAATGCTCAACGCTTTTTCGCCTGCAACCACGATGTGATCTATCAGCGGAATGCCTATGATTTCGGCGGCAGATTCCAGACGTTCGGTGACGTTGATGTCTTGGTCGCTTGGTGTCGGATCACCTGACGGATGGTTGTGAACAACGAGGATGCAGTTGGCCGCATCACGGATTGCCGGACGAAAAACTTCGCGCGGATGAACAAGGCTGTTGCGAAGTGTGCCAACGGTAATCTGATGAGACGCGATCGGCTGGTTTTTGGTATCCAGCGTCACCATGTGAAACTCTTCCTGTTTCGCTTCTTTCGCCAGCCGGCTGAACTGTTCCAGACAGAATCGCATGGCGGTCGCCGGATTTGTAATGCGAATCCGCTGCTTGAAGCCGTTGTCCATTGCAGTCGCCACGCGACGCCCCAGCTCAATGCCTGCCATGATTTGACAATACGCTGGTTCATTCACGGCAACGCTGTATTCTTTGAGTTCCTTTGGTCCAAGACCGGGCAGAATCTCAAGACGCTCTCCCAATCGAGTCGCTATTCTCTCACCCGCCTGTAACGCCGACTCGCCAACTCGGCCCGTTCGAATCAGGATCGCCAGCAGTTCCGACAATTTTAGATTTGCTGCGCCCTGCAACATAAGTCGTTCGCGCGGCCGCTCTGACATTGGCGCTTCGGTGATCTGGGTTCCATGCACCTGTGCATTGACCCATGGTTCGACTTCAAACTGCTGCGGATCGTCTTTCCAGCGAAATCGCTTTCCTACGTCGGTTTCAAGCTGCTGCAGATTTCCCTGTTTGACTAGTGTTGTCACGATAATTCGAGTGACTTGCAGATATTCATCGCCATGAGATTCACGAATCTCGTCGATAGCAAACTCGGAACGTTCGACAAGTCGTGAAAGCACTGCTTGATAGATCTGCTTTCGATCAGGTTTCGAACTGCGGGGCATGGCTGTAAGTCTCCAGTGGCGGTCATCTGTTGTGCTTTCGTGGCAACCATATTACGAAGTTCGTGCAGTGATTGCCCGCTCAGGGAGACGCTTCCGCAGAAAATCGTGAAGTGCCTTTCTTCGGCCAGTTGGTGGAGTAGAATATGGCGGTCGCGTGGATGTGGGGCAGGCTTCCAGCCTGCCAGTTCACGGCAAGCATGACAAGCTGGAAGCCTGCCCCACAGTCAAACAAATGCGATTCATGGTGTCCAGGCTGACAAGGAATTTCAATCAATGCCAACCTATGTTTATGGTGTCATCATCTCCGATGACGACGAAGCAGTCGGCGAAACCTTTGAGGTTGAGCAGAGCGTCAAGGATCCGCCACTGACCCATCATCCGAAAACCGGCGAGCCGGTTCGCCGACTTCTCTGCGCGCCGTTTGTGGCTGGAACCTGGTCACCGTTGAAATCAAAGAAGTTACTGAGCGAAAAGAATCTGACGGCTAAAGGATTCACAAAATACGTCAAGACAAGCAACGGTTACGAAAAGAGCGCGGGCACCGGACCGGATCGTATTGGCAGCGGATCAAGCGAATAGTATTCAACATCCGCACATTGAAATACCACATGCAGTCATCAACCGCCAATAGAATTACGCTCGCGATGATTGTCGTGCTGGGAATCGCGATCATCGCGCCGTGGTTACTGGATCGCACAGCACCAACGGAAAACACACTGGTCCTGTACTGCTCGCACGATTCAGTGTTTGCGGATTCCATCATTCAGCAGTTCGAAGCGAAGAGCGGCATCACTGTTCAAGTGCGGTATGATGAAGAAACTAACAAGTCTCTGGGGCTTGCGAATCTGCTGATCACAGAACGAGCTCAACCGCGTTGTGACGTGTTCTGGAACAATCAAACGCTCGGCACCATTCGTTTGAAAGAAGAAGGCTTGCTGGCGGCTGTTGATCCAGATCTGTTTGCACGCATTCCAAAACAATTCAAAGACACAGAGAATCAATGGGCGGGATTCGCTGCGCGGCTTCGAGTCTATATCGTAAACACCGATCGCATGGTCGCCACGCCTGAAGTGCTCGATGAAATGCTGAAATCGACATCGCTGTCGAACGTCGCCATCGCTGCACCGCTGTTTGGAACAACACTATCGCACTATGCAGTGCTGTGTGATCGCCTGGGACTGGACGGCTTAAAAGCCTGGCACGAATCGCTTCACAATCGAGGTATACGGGAGGTGCGAGGCAACGGTGCCGTGAAAGATCTGGTGGCCGCAGGAGCCTGCGATTTCGGATTCACGGATACGGATGACGCATTCGCCGCCATCGATGCAGGCAGCCCGGTTACGATGTTGCCCGTGCGGCTGGACGACGGGAAAACCATTTGCCTGCCGAACAGCGTCGCCATGATTCGTAATTGTCCTCATCCTGATGCTGCGACAGAATTCATCGAATATTTGTTATCCGAAGAAGTCGAACTCGCATTGGCGAATTCCGGGTCACGCCAGATTCCTCTAGGTCCCGTGGATAACGCGCAGCTTTCAAACGAAGTGCTGCAACTCACAAAGTGGGCGGCCGATGCAGTATCATTGAATGGAGCGGCAAAACACCATTCAGACGTCCTGAAGTGGCTATCGTCGGAATATACGGGTCTGTAATCCCATGACACTCATCGTTGCATTGCTCTGGTCGATGGTTCGATGCATGATCATTGCCAGTCTTGCGGTCTGGCCCGTCGCTGCAATTGTGTCACGCATCGAATCGTCGCCAACTGTGCTTTCCCGCCGCCTGCGATTATTGCTTGCGATATTTCCGATGTTTCTTCCGGAGCTGCTGATCGGGTTCAACTACCGTTTGACCGTGACTCAGTTGACGTCCGGATCAAGCCCGATCATCGCTGCCACTTGTACAGA
>JANOZG010000941.1:0-6241 GCA_031429275.1 Planctomycetota bacterium | reverse complement strand
AACTGAATTTCGTTGCCGCTTTGGCCTCATGGATCGCTGACGGACGGAGCATGGATTTTAACGTTGCAGCGGGCGCAGTGGTTCCGGTAAGTGTGAGTGGGCTGCCGGTGGATCTGGAGTTTCATCGCGACCAGGAATCCGTCGTGCCGCTCCGTGACAACGACAACTGGCTGGGATTCTTTCCCGCAACTGGTCGAGCAAAACTGCATTGGAAAACCCCGCGTCAAACGAGCGAAGGAAAACTGTTCTTTTCGACGACCGGACGCATCGATTCAAAAATTGGCGCGGGGTTGCTGCGGCAGGATCATCAGATTGATTACCAGGTTCTTCAGGGAGAACTGAAGTCGTTCCAGATTCTGCTGCTGGGGCCTGGCGAAATACTGGATGTTCAGGGCAGCAACATCGTCGGCTGGAACGTGACGAATCAGGGTAACGATCGCCTTCTGGCAGCTACTCTCAGTCAACCCGTCACGGGCACGAGTCAGATCACAGTTCGCAGCCAAACGCCGCTGGGTGCTTTTCCAGTGACGGCCGAAGGATTGCGACTGAATCCCGTCGGCGCGATTCGACATTCGGGGCATCTGCGGCTGACGAATCTGGGTTCGGTGAGGTTGCAGCCAACCGCGCTGAGCGGGCTGACTCAGTTGGCTCCGGAGCAGTTTCCGGGCGGTGCAATCGAAGCTCGACAGTCATTTGTGTATCGCTTTCCCGCCGCCGATCACTCGTTCTCCGTCATCGCGAACAGTATCGAACCGGAGATCAGCGTTTCGGAACTGGTTGTGTATCAGCTTGCCGAAACAAATCGAATTATCAACGCCGACATTGAACTCGACGTTCGCGAAGCGCCGATTCGTGAGTGGGATTTCGGAGTGCCTGCGGACTATTCTGTGGTCTCAGTCACGGGTGCGAGTGTCGCGGATTACGTCGCAGCTTCGACCGTCGCTGACGGACGTCGCAACCTGAAAATCGTGTTCGGTCAGGACGTCATCGGGCGACAATTGGTCACGATGCAGCTGGAAAAGAGTGAAGCAGCCGTAGCGGGTGCATGGGTTCTGCAGAGAATCGAATATCCCAATGCCAAATCGGTGCGTGGTGATATCGGCATCGTCAGCGCTGCAGGTTTTCGAGTCACCGTGGGGCAAACGGATTTGCTGGTTGAAAAGCCACTATCTTACTTTCCGAAAACGTCGCCACAACTGCAGCAGGCCTTCAGAATCCGTGAACCCGGCTGGTCAGCGACGTTGCAAATTGAGTTGCTTGATCGAAGCATTCAGTCGGACGTTTTTCATCTTTATTCGCTGAACCAGGAAACGGTCTATGGCAGCGCGCTGATCAACTATTTCGTCACCGGTGCACCCGTTTCGGAATGGAAGATTTCTGTGCCGGAGTCCATGGGCAACGTCATGGTCGATGGACAGAACATTCGCACGTATCGCAGAGAAGCTGACAGTCTGATTGTGTCTCTGCATCAGCCCGTGATGGGCGCTTACACGCTGCTGGTGACGTTTGAAGAGAAGCCCGACAAGAGCAAGAGTACATTCCAGGCCGGTCAGGTTTCGCCCACCGGCGTGCAGGGTGAGCGGGGTTATGTTCAGGTCGTCAGCCCGATGCAGGTCGAAATTGAAACAGTATCGATTTCCGATGACATGCTGAAACTGGATCCGCTGGAATTGCCTGCGGAGTTTCGTCTTCTGAGTACCGCTCCTCCACTGGGAACATGGCAATACACAAATCGGCCGTTTGATCTGAATCTGAAAGTGAGCTGGTTTGAACCGGGTACGACGGTGACTCAACTGGTGGAATTTTCCGAAGTCAACAGTCGCGTTTCGCAGGACGGTGAGTTGGTGACCGACGTGCTCTACTATGTCAAATCGCGCGGACAGCGTTCATTCAAAATCAAGATGCCCGATGAACCCGTTCGACTTTGGGCAGTGTCTGTGAACGGTCAGCCCGTGACCGCGCGACAAGCCGACGGTGCCACTTTGATTCCATTACCTGGCGGCACAGATCCCAATGTTCCGATTGAGGTCCGTTTGCGTTTGGGTAAGCCAGCGGTGATGAATTCGAATCCCGAACTTGCGTTGCCTGTCGTTTTCGCGCCGGTCCTGAAGACGCAATGGAACGTCTCGGGCGACGAAAAACACGTTCTTGTTCCCAACGGCGGTACAGTGTCTCCCCCCGTGCCTGTGTTGCGTCCGTCGGGTTTTGACTGGGTCGCCAAACACGGCATCCTCTCACTTTTCCTGGCAGGAATTTTAAGCGCCATTGGCGTCTGGTCGCGCGACAAGACGGTGGCGTGGCGGATCATGGGACTGTTCAGTTTGGCCGCTGCGATCTTTGTCTGTTGTCGAACTGGTCAGACGGCTTTGGCACAAACAGGCTCGCCGCAGCCGCTGCAACTGAGTATGCCGATTCTGTCGGCAGAAGAAGCTGTCCAACTGACTGTTATGAACGTGCCCCTCTGGCGAGTCAATCTGTCATGGATTGGATTGGCTGCAGCCTTGGCTGGCATCGCGTTGATGGGTGGTTCATTTCGCAAGTCTGATTCACATCGACGCATGCAGATTCGCGGCGTTGGCATGTTCCTGATCGCCTTGGGTGTGTTGCTGCAGGGCAACGGAGCACCTTGGTTTTATGGCTTGCTTGCTCTGACGATTTTGATCGTACTCTTCATTCGCTCAGCATATGAATCGTTTGGCGATATCAATCGCTGGTTTCGTCGCCTGGCTGAGCAGCGAACGGCGAAGAAGAATATTGCGGACAATGAGGTCGCAACACAGCCCGGGGCGGTGTGATGGCAACAACGTCAAGATCAGGGCTGGAGGCAAACCCCAGAACTAAATTCCGAGGTTGCTTCATCATCATATACACAACTCGAAACGACTGCGATTCAGGGCCGGAGGCCCGACAGAGGATGTGCCAGCCCTTCGGGCCTGAATCGCAAGACCGTGGTCAGCGCAAGCGGGCTTGAATCGTAAAACCCTTGTCGGCGATTCGGGCCTGAATTGCAAATCTTCAAGCCCTTCGGATTCGGGTTAAACAACTCTTCCAACGATAGATGACATCCCATGCAATACAACTTCATTCACCGAATGTTTTCAACAGCACTCATCGCCACCCTGTGTTCGGCAGCGAGCGATTGCCTTGCCGCGACTCCCGATGGTTTTGAATCAGCGGATTCGATTACGCAACAATGGCAGGTCACGCATCAGGATTCGCGTCTGAAGGCTACTGGATCAATCTCGCTCTTTGGACGACCGGGAGACCGGTTTGTACTGTTGAAAGCACCAGCCGTGCTGATTCGGTTCGAAGGAGATGGCTTGCGCCTTACCAAACGTGACGTGCCGGGAACCGGACTGACATACGAGATCAGCATCCCTCTGCCAGAGCAACCCGCCGCCGAACAAGCTGCGGAGCCCAGTGACGCCGTCAACTACAAAGCCACGTTCGAATACCACCTCGAGGCCATCAAGCCAACCGAGGGCCTGCCCGTGCTGACCGGAGTCGCAGCCGTTCAACAGATTGATCTCAGCTACGACGAAGCCGGATGGGAAATCGCCGGTACGTCGGCCGCACGAATCGAACTCGTGGAAGCTCAGGGCAATAAGACTCAAGCTAAAGTGCTGCTTGGTCCAGCCACAACCAGCCTGATGCTCAAGCCGAAGGCTCGTGATCTGACCGTCGAAAAAACGCAATTCTTCGTGGAAGCGTCGAACCTGTTTCTGCCGGGTCCGGGAGTCGTTGACGGTCGACATCGTCTGAACATTCGTACGTCGCAAGGGCAAGTCAGTGTTCTGAATGTGCTGGTGCCGAAGGGGCTGACCGTGAGTGCGGTGACCGGCCCCGTCGGTTCATGGCAGTTCGATGCCGACAGCGGCGGCTTGAAGCTGCAGATCGAGCCGCCTCAATCGCAGGCCTTTGACGTCATGATTGAAACTCAGCGAGGTCTCGATCCGCTGCCGACGGACGTCGCACTGGCTCCGCTGCGAGTCATGGATGCCAACGGAGAAGTTGGACTTGTTGCAATCGCGTTCGGATCGGAAGCACAGCCGGAGACGCTGGAACCCAAAATCATGTCGGCTGTCAATCCGGGCGACTTCGACGCCAGCCTGTTGCCCAATCCGCAATCGGTCCTGCATCGTGTTTACCGTTACGGCGCTGATGGTGGCGAATTGGCCGTGCGAGTCGCACCCGTAGCTTCGGAAGTTCGAGTCATCAGCAAGCAGGTGTTGTCACTGGGTGATGAACGAGTCGTTCTGGCGATCAACTTTGGTGCAGAGATTTCGCGAAGTGGCTTATTTCAATTGAGTTTTCCGTTGCCCGATGGGCTCGAAGTCGAATCGCTCACCGGACCAGCATTGCACCACTGGGCGGAACTCAGCGAAGGCGGCAAGCGCCAGATTGTGCTCCATTTGAACGGCAAGACCATTGGCACGCAGACGTTTTCCTTGGCGTTATCCGGGACGGCACCGACTGATGTTGGTCAGTGGGTGATTCCTCGATTCGAATTGAATGAGGCCGCGCGGCAGACTGGTGAGATGGTTGTCCGGCCAACAACCGGCATTCGGCTGCGGACCGAGTCGCGTCAAAATGTTTCCGAGACCGATCCGCGAACTTTGGGCGGCAATGCTCAGGGTGCTCTGGCGTTTCGTGTTCTGCAGCGTGACTGGAACCTGGTTCTGGGCATCGAAAAACTTGATCCGTGGGTGACCGGTCAGGTTCTGCACGAAGTCACGCTGCGAGAAGGTCAGACGCGATCGGCCCTGATCGCCAACTTCAATGTGCAGAATGCGTCCATCGGGGCTCTGCGAGTCATGCTGCCCATCACCAACGAAGATGAAATCCGGACGCTTCGCGCGAGTGGCAACACAGTCAGCGACATGGTGCGAACGGCCCCGGATTCAAACATCTGGGAAGTTCAGTTCAAACGCCGCGCGGTCGGCAAGCTGCAGTTTCGCATCGAATACGAACGTCGCGGTGATCGTGAAAATGAGGACGAAGCGTTGAATCCCGCCGAGTTCCCTCAGGCTCGTCAGCTTTCATACTTCTTCGCCGTCCGGGCTGGCGGTCGACTGGAACTCGAACATGAAGCGTTGACTCAGGGCTGGCAGCGCATTGACTGGAACACCGTTCCGCAGCCACTGCGCGAATCAGAAACCCGATCCGCACCCGCGCTTGCGTTTCGCGCGATCGCACCCGCCACCGCGCTAAAGGTGAACGCCAAACGACATTCGCTGGCGGACGCCCTGAAGCTCCGAGTGGCCGAAGGAGTTCTGACCACGGTGCTGTCACCAACGGGCGATCAATTGACGTCGGTTGATGTCACGATGGAAGTCATTCAGCGCAGCAGCCTGAGCGTCGGTCTGCCGGACGGCGGTGAACTGTTCAGTGTATTCGTGAACGGCGAGAGCGTGAATTCGATCCGTCAGGGCGGAAAGTCGAACGCATGGCAGTTCTACATTCTTCCCGGCATCGACGACCGCACCGCGCAGGTTCGATTTGTGTATTCCGTGCCCGGCGATCGGCTGAGCCATCTGAAACTCAGCAGCCCACAACTGAATGTGCCGCTGGAGAACATTCGCTGGAACGTGGTTGCGCCGCAGGGATTCGAACTGAGCGACAACGATGGAAATCTGGAACTGATCACGCAGACGAATCACGAAAACTACGACCGTGCATCGTATCTGTCGAAAGCGAGCGGAAAACGACAGTATCAGGCACAACAGGCGACGCAGCTTCTGGAACAGGCGAATCAGCTTCTTCAGGCCGGCGAACAATCCAAAGCCCGCTGGGCGCTCAACAGTGTGGCGAATCAGTACGCCCTCGACGCTGCCTCAAACGAAGACGCACGAGTCCAGTTGGAGAACCTTCAAACTCAGCAGGCGATTGTCGGACTGAACACGCGACGTCAGCGGCTGTACCTCGATAATAGCCGAGACGACGCGGATCTTGTCGAAAATGAACAACTTCGCCAGGCAGCGGCGGAGAATCCGGTCTTGCAGCAGGATCAGCTCAACTTTCGACCCCAGGAACTTAGCCAGTTACTGCGAGGCAATACCACGGCCGACAACGCCGTCCTTCAGCAAATTGCAGGACGTCTGGTGCAGCATCAACACACAACAGAACCAGCTCCGCAGGCGATCATCATCAGCTTGCCGGAAGAAGGCGACGTTTACACTTTTGGTCGCAGTGTCCAGGTTGCTGAAAACTCACCGCTGGAACTGGACCTCGACTTCAGCTC
>JANOZG010000940.1:0-6317 GCA_031429275.1 Planctomycetota bacterium | reverse complement strand
TCAGCAACAACCAGTCCCTCAGCGTTCGCTCGCAGAATGTGAATCCAGCCGTGATTCACCGACGAAATCACAAAGGGCGAATGCGTCGCAATAAACATCTGCGAGTTTGGAAACAAGATCTGTGCGGCTGGAATCAGCTTCCGTTGCCATGCAGGATGCAAATGACTCTCGGGTTCATCCAGCAACAGCAACAGCGGAACATCCAGCGGACTCGGATGCTCCGGAAACTTTGCGTCGAGTTTAGCGATGCAAGAGACTAACCAGCCGATGATGGAACGAAGTCCGTCTGGGAGTTCAGCAATCCGCATCGTGACATTGCCCCAGTAGACTTTGAGATGAACGTCAGGGCTTGGGCGGACATCAAAGGCAAAAGTGCGGCCTGTCACAGTCGAAATTGCAGCCTCCAGTCGTTTCGTGATCGCTGTAGCTCGACCGGTTCTGTCAGCCTCGGGGCGAAGTTGTTCCATGGCCGCCGCAACTTTGAGATTCGCCATACTCTGGCAAACGAGCGCGTCTTCGGTCGTTGGCCGATCAAATGTCAGATGAGTTGCATCTGCGCCTAGTTGTAAAGTACTCATAGCTACGATCTTGGCATCCGTCGCTAGCACAGTTCCGCGAAACGCCAGGGCCATTGATACTTCGCCTGTAGTCCAGGTCAGACAATTCTGATGAAGCTGACCAGAGTGTTTCTGCTTCAGTTCTTTCGAATCGACAAGTTCGATCCAAGCACTGGACTTCGTTGCCTGGCTGGTTGATACCGAAAGATGCGCAGCTCTAAGACCGTCCGCATTCACCGGCCCCCAGATACCCTCTCGATTTTGCGCAATCAGCTTGACGAAGGCAGAAGAATTGCTCGCGATCCCGACACGATCCATTAGGTCTTTCGAATTCCCGCAAGCGGCAGCCATCAACGACAGTAGCCGCGTCTTGCCGGTGCCGTTCTGCCCAGTGAGCAAATGCACCATACCTAACTTTGTCGTCATGACAGGGTTGACTTGTGCCGCTGTTTGCTCTGTTGGCGGAAATTCAATTTCGCCATCAGCGAACGGTGCAAATCCTCGGAAAGCGACGGCCTGGATGCGCATGTCTGTGTGTTCCATCAAGTACGTTTGGTGTGATCGGAACAGTCTACAATCGCAATAAGGGGATTGCCAACAGAACTTCCGCCGTAACTTGACTCTCCAGAGTCGAGCACGTTCGGGGGATCACTCGACTCTGGAGAGTCAAGCTACGGTGCGAATACTGCCGCGATCTTAACGGCTTGTTGAATTAATCCTAACCCGAAGCGTCAGCGAGGGATTGTTGTTGAAAAACGCGGCAACTTTTATCACTCACTGACGTTTCGGGTTGTGAAAACCCATTAAGTCAATAGACCGTTAAAGTACCGGCGGGCTGACGCCGCGCCGCTCACCTATCCCTTCTCGTCATTCACTTTTGGGGCAAAGCCGCGGCGCATGGTGTTTTCGGAGATGTTGACGGGGATCATAAACTGATGCAGGTAATCAGGGCCGCCCGCTTTGCTGCCAATGCCCGACATCTTGTAGCCACCGAATGGATGACGATGTACCAGCGCGCCGGTGATTTCGCGGTTGAGGTACAGGTTGCCCACTTCGAATTCGTTACGGGCTCGACGAAGTGTCAACGGGCTGCGACTGTAAACTCCGCCAGTCAAAGCGTACTTCGTCCGATTCGCAATATTGAAGGCTTCATCCAGATTCTTCGCTCGGATGACTGCAAGCACCGGGCCAAAGATTTCGTTCTGAGCCAATGGCGATGTTGGATCAACATCAATGAAGATGTGCGGACCGACAAAAGTACCTAGCTTGGCCAGCGGACCTGGATCGATGGCCAGCTTCAGAATGCCGCCGTGTTCCGGATCGACTTTTTTGATCGTCGTCAAAATGCGTTCGCGAGCCTCTTCGTCAATCACTGGCCCGATCTTTGTGGCTGGATCTTCGGCAACGCCCATGGCAAGGCTCTTTGTGGCATCCACAAGACGATCAATGAATTGATTGTATGCCGATTCCAGCACGATGACTCGTGAACACGCCGAGCATTTCTGGCCGGCGTATCCAAACGCACTTTTGATCACGCCAACGACTGCTTCATCAAGGTCAGCATCGTCATCCACAATGATCGCGTTCTTGCCACCCATTTCCGCGATGACTCTGCGAACGTTTTGTTGTCGTTTGTCTGTGTCAGCCGCTGAACGATTGATTTCCAGTCCTACGTCCTGCGATCCTGTGAACGCGACAAGATCGACGTCAGGATGACTTACCAGGATCGGGCCGAGGTCTTCGCCGATACCCGGCAGGAAATTCACAACTCCATCGGGAACACTTGAATTCCTGATGATTTCCATCAATTTTGCCGCAACGACCGATGATTGTTCGGCAGGCTTCATGATGACCGTGTTGCCGGACACCATGGCCGCGACAGTCATGCCCGTCAGGATCGCCATTGGGAAATTCCATGGCGAAATGGCGACGCAAACACCACGTGGTCGATAGCTGTAGCTGTTTTCTTCACCCAGAAAATCACACTGTTGGGGCACAGCCAGGCGTCGCATCTCGTGAGCATAATAGATACAGAAGTCGATCGTTTCAGCGACGTCTGCGTCGGCTTCGACCCACGGTTTTCCGGTTTCAAACAGAATCCATGCGGCCAGTTCGAACCGACGCTCACGCATCTCTGCGGCCATAAGTTCTACATACTCAGCGCGGGTATCGACCGGAGTTGCGGCCCAGATTGGGAATGCTCGGCGAGCAGCATCGATGGCGTCCGAAGCCTGATCGGCAGTGGCAGATGCAACACGTCCAATGATTTCGGATGTCTTTGACGGATTGCGAGACACCAAAGTCGCGCGGCTGTCACAGGATTTTCCGTCGATGATCAAAGGATACTCTGCGCCAAACTCATCACGCACAAATGCAATCGCTTCCAGCATTTTGGTGCGATTTTCTTCGATACTGAAATCTGTCAGCGGTTCGTTGGAGAATCCGGTTTTCGGAGCGTCCTGGATGGGTGGTTCAGCGGTGGCGTGGCTGGTTGGCTTCATGAGAAGTTTCTCAACGGCTATGTGTTCGGTAAAACTCTGGCGAAGGAAAGAATCATTGGATGTGTTTTCCAGCAGACGACGCACAAGGTACGCCATGCCTGGAATTAATTGGCCGAATGGCGTGTAGATGCGGACTCGGTAGCCAAGTTCCAGAAACAACTGAGCCTGTTCGTCTCCCATGCCATACAGCATCTGGACTTCGATCGCTCGTTTAGGAACATTCAGTTCATCGGCCAATGCCAATCCATGTGCAAGACTGCGGAGGTTATGACTGGCCAGAGCGGGTCGCAGCCATTGGTAGTTCTCCATCAGAATTCGCGTCAGACGTTCGTAGCTGTCGTCCGACTGCCATTTACGACGATATACGGGCACAGGCCAGCCACGATATTCGGCCACGATGTTCTCATAGTCCCAGTACGCACCTTTGACGAGACGAATCCAGATCGGCGTGCCGCGATTTATCACCCATTCCAGCATCTTCCGAAGATCGACTTCTGCAGACTGCAGATAGGCCTGAATCACGATACCGCAATCCGCGTAGTCCCGGAACTCATCTTCCATCATCACGCGACGAAAGATTTCGAACGTCAACTCGCGATAGTCGTTCTGTTCCATGTCGATATGAACATAGGCTTGATGTTCGCGAGCGGCCCGCAGAACCGGACGCAGACGGTCAGTCACACGACGAATTGTTCCTTCGGCATCGATCGGCGCAAACTGACTGTCGAGAGCCGAGAGCTTGATGCTCACGTTCACTCGCGGGATTCGTTGCTCGTGATCTGAATCCAGCAATTCATCATCCGGCCATTCGTTCACCTGATGCGACATGCCGTTAATCAGATCGATGTAGGACTGCTGATATCGATCGGCCTCCTTGTCACTGATAATCGCCTCACCAAGCAAGTCCAGGGTGAAAGCAAACTGATTGCGACGCAGTTTGCGAACAGCCGCCACGACTTCATCGACATTGCTGCCGGCGATGAACCGTCGTGCCATTTTTGCTGCGTTTGTCCGGGCATTGAAGGCAAGGGCTCGGCTGAGAATGGTGTTGCTGACGGATAAGTCGAGTCCAACGCGAGCTGCCCATGGGAGCCGATCCCGAACGTCTTCAAAGTATTCATCCAGATGCCGCGCGATGGCATTGTGATCTTTGAGCATCGGCAGAACATCGACGAACCGAAACATCTGAACTTTGACGGATTCGTCGCTCATCGCCCACGCCATCAGACGGTCTTCCCACCACCGTCCATGAAAGATCGATGGCGCTCGATGTTTCAGGCGTCCAAAGAGCTCACGGCCGATTTCCTGAGTGCGATTTTCCAAAGCCTCGTCGTTAATTGAGGCTTTCCTGGGTGCGGCTGCTTTTGATGGCTTCGCTGCGGTTTCAGGCGGTTGTACCGGGAGGCTAACGCCGTCCCGCTCGCCGGTTTCGACTTCAGACGCAGCGTTCGTGGCCTTAGCGGATTTCTTCGCGGCCTTTGGTTTCGCTTCTGATTTTGCTGCCTTTTTGGCCATAACGTCTCTGACACGGCCATCCGAAAAGGGGTCTGACCCTTTGGAGGCAAGTCGATAGTATTTGCGGTTCTGTTTGCCGGAGAGGGTCAGACCCCTTTTCCGATGGCTCCGCGCGGATTCTACGGCCAATCCGTGATCGGGAAAGGACCGCACTGCCAATTCCCGCAATCAATCCTCGGATTGCCGCGTTTTTCCGCATAAGCATGGATCATTATACTCGATGCGGGCTGCATTGAGGCGAGCGGGGGACGTGAGTCCCCTGATTCTTCGTCTGGCCCGCAATCAGGGGATCGACATCCCCTGATTACGGGCTTTTTACGAAAACAAGGGCTGCTGAAGATTCAGCAGCCCTTGTGAGTTGGGTGAGTCCTATGTCAGCATTCGCTGATCAGGCACTATGGCAGGAACGGAGCGAAACCGATGTTCGGGAACGCTGGGTCCGCTGCTGCTCGCAGGTTGTAACCACCGCTCGTGAAGGCGTTTTGAATGTTCTGCGTGATGCCAAAGTTGATGAAGGTATTGTTCGGATTGTTCAGGGATGGTCCGTTGTCTACCTGGAAGAAGCCTGCATCTCGGAACTGAACTCCAAAGCCACCAAGTACGAGTGCCTTGAGGGCATCAGGATTTGAATAGGTGGCACCAAATGAGCTCGGATCAATCTGGTTGCCTTCGTTGTTCTGGAATCGCATATCAAGTTGAGCTGAATCGTCCCAGAACACTACGTCGAACGTTCCGTCACCGGCGTTATCGATCGAATTAAACGTATTGCCGAAAGAGAGGAAGCTGTCTGTCCGAACATCGTCTTCCAGATTTCCGCCGTAAGCGTTGTCTTGAATATCAGCAGCCAGATACGAACCCGTTCCAACACGCAGATACATACCTTCGCCAGACACTGTATTCGTACCGTTGTTCTGAACAGCGTTGTCTCTGATCGTCAGGAAAGTATTCTGCACAGTACGCAGATTCAGGTAGCCTGGATCACCATCGGGAGCCTGTGGGCTAAACGCGGTCGTTCCATTGACAGACCCTGCGTTTCGGCTAATGAATTCCGCTTGTGTTGGGTCATAGAAGAAGCCGAATCGTGGTCGATCATTGGCAGGGTTAAATGGTGGATCCGGAAACGGGAAGTTGGCCAGATAGGTGTACCGACTTTGATTCATCTGTGAATCGCCTCGGAAGTAGATGCCCTCTTCGCCGTTTGAAGTGATCGTATTGTTCGTCAAAGTGATGAGCGTCGGGTCGAACAGAGACGCTCCGAATTCGCGGTCACGAGTGCCAGCCGCCCCGGTGATCAACAGGTTCACACCGCGACGATTGTTGTTGCTGATCGTGTTACCGGTCATTGTCAACTGAACAACTGGTCCGACTTCCTCGACACCGTTTTGGTTTGTGAAGTTAGCTCCGATCAGGTCAAAATCAGCTCCTGCCGCAGGTGGCACTGTGAAGTCGATATTTCCAGGAACAAGGGCATCAGTTCCGCCCTGCACGTTCAGTTTCAAACCACTGCCCCCGTTGCCTGCTGCCAGACCATTTGAACTTCCGCCAATGATGTTATCAACAACGCTGATGACTGGTCGAGGCTGGCCGAAGAAGCTTTCGCCCGTCGCATTGATTTCAATGCCGTTATCCTGATTGCTCTGGATGACGTTACCTTCGCCAACGTTTCCGACGATCAGCGTCGGGGTTGGCACACCGAAGATGCCGGAAGTGACGTTGAACTGAATACCATCACCGTCAGCAACAT
>JANOZG010000939.1:0-1770 GCA_031429275.1 Planctomycetota bacterium | reverse complement strand
GGTCCCCGGTGACTATCCACGCGATGCGGCATTGGGTCCGGACGGCGGTCTGCTGGACATCCCTGCCAGTCAATTTGATGTGGTACGGCTTTGGGATATCGCGACCAATCGTGAAGTGGCAACGCTGCACAATATTATATTTCCGTCAAGGACGGCCATCAGCCTGAACGGAAACGCATTGGTTGCGTCTGGGACGCAGTCGGTGCGGATCTGGAACCTTGCCGGCGACTCAGAGAAACTCGAGTGTACGGCCCCCGGAGGTGGAGTCCCGGCAACTCAATTCAGTCCCGATGGCCAGACGCTCGCAACGGCGTCGAAGGACCGCAAAGTCCGAATCTGGAACCCTGCGACTGGTGAATTGCAGAAGACGCTGGAAGGATTTGCGTCTCCGGTGCAGACGCTGGCATTTAGTCCCAATGGTCGGGTCCTTGCCACTGCCACGATCGAAGACGGGTGCCTCCAATTCCGAGACACACAGTCCTGGGGCGAACCCGTGACGATCGATCATCCCATCGGAAACAGTATCTGGAGCACGGCTTTCAGCCCTCATGGAGATTATTTTGCCGCGTGTGGATGGCAGGGAGTCACTGTGTGGCATCTGAAATCCGGTGCAGCCAATAACGCGGAATCTCTGAAGGCTGCCATGGAACTTGTGGCACAACCGAGCAAAGATCGTTCTGATTTCGTGTGTTTCTCTGACGACAGTCGATACCTCGCGTGGGCTGAATCAGTCTCCGGCTATCGACCTCATGTGTGGGATATCAAGGAGTCACGTGAGTTGACGCTGACTTTGCCTCAAGTTGCTTATACGCTGGAGTCACTCTCCTTTCAGCCGAACTCGCACAATCTTGTTTTCGCCAGCCAGAAATCTGAAATCGAGATTTGGGATGTCGGTGCAGGCAGCAGAGTGGATTCCATTTCAGCTAAATCGTTGTCAACGGGCGGATTGCTTTCTGTACTCAGCCCTGACGGAACGTGGCTCGCCACCGGTGGCGGAGGTCAGTCTGTTTCTGTGTGGGACCTGAAGCGGAAAGAGCGACTGTTTATGCTGCCTCAGGAACGAAGCACCGTCTGGTCAATCGCCTGGAGTCCAGATCGTCGACAACTGGCGGTGGGATCGTCGAGCGGGAGTGTTGTGCTGTGGGACATTCCCCGAATCCGCAAGCAACTCGACGAGATCGGTTTGGCCTGGTAAATCATCTGAGTGGAGAAAACAGCGTGGAACAATGGCGGCTCTTTCGGAGAATGATCCGCGGAATTCTCTTTATGATTCTTGCGATGCCGGTCCTGTCAGCCGACGAACGGTCGCTTGCGTTGCGGATCGATGACCTGATCGCGGTCAAGTTTGACGGCCGGCAGCCTGCACCGGTCACCGATGATGCTGAGTTTCTGCGGCGCATCTGTCTGGACCTCTCGGGGCGGATTCCAACGGCAGACGAGACGCGCAGATTTCTCGATAACTCAGCTCCCGACAAGCGGACGCAGTTGATCGATCAATTGCTGGCCGCGCCTACGTATGCTCAGCGGATGCAGGAACTGTTTCACGTCGTCCTGATGGAACGCCGTGGTGACAACGAAAAATGGACGCACTATCTGCACACCGCGTTCGAGCAGAATAAACACTGGGATCAGATTGTGCGCGAACTGCTGTTCCCTGATGCTGAGGATGAATCCCGCAGAGGTGCAGGCTTCTTTTACACAAAACGCATCGAGGCGAACGGGCAGAATCCGGTCGACTATCCCGGGTTGACACGCGATGTCGGTCGCCTC
>JANOZG010000938.1:0-1888 GCA_031429275.1 Planctomycetota bacterium | reverse complement strand
GAATCCCCGCGTCATCAGGTCTGCCCAAACACGATTGGCCATAACTTCTGCAAACAAATGATTCTCCGGCGACGTTACCCACGCTGCCAGAGCCTCACGCTGATCCTGGCCATCTGCTGCGGCTGGTGCTTCGCCAAACAGTGGCCGAGGCTCCATCTTTTCACCCGTCACAGGATGCGTAACACTGCCATTGTCACCTGCGAAGATAAATTCTTCTGAACCGGAGATTGGCGCGGAGATACCAGTGCCCTTGCGTCCAATCTTTGAAAAGTAGGCCGCAAAGCTATAGAAGTCGTCCTGACCCCAAACTTCAAATGGATGATGATGGCAGCGCGCGCAGTCCAGTCGCACGCCGACGAAGAGTTGGCTGACCATCGTCGTGAGTTCGTCCGGTTGACGACGGTCGCGAAACATCGTGACAGCGCCGTTGTGAAACGTGCTGCCCCGGGCCGAAATCAATTCACGAACAAACTGATCCCACGGCTTTCGCTCATGAAACGACTGGCGAATCCAGCGATCATAGTTGAATGTCGCTTTGATACCGACGTGATAAGGATTAGGGCGCAGCAAGTCCGCCCACTTGTTCGCCCAGTGATCAGCAAATTCTGGTTCCAGCAGCAACCGATCCACAAGCATGGCACGTTTGTCAGCAGTCTCGTCGGCCAGGAACGCTGTCACTTCTTCGACGGTTGGAATTCGACCGCAGATATCTGTCGTGGCTCGCCGAAGAAACGTGTGGTCATCACATCCACTCGACGGCGTTACGTTCAGTCGCTGAAGTTTTTGCCAGACCAGATCATCGATGAAGTTATTCTTCGGCAGTTGAGCATAAACCTCAGCATCTGCTTTTTCCGTACGCGGTATCAGAATTTCACAGACTGCGATTTGTCCCATAAATCGCGCCATGATGGCGGCATCGCCGGTCATCTGTCCGGCAGTCACAACACCATTTTCATCAACTGCAGCGACAGGGGCTTCGTTCGACTGAAACGCGGTCAGTCGAGTGACGTCGCGTTCTGTACCGTCTGAATACTTCGCGGTGACGGTCAGAGACTGTGACTGATTTGGAGTAGCAACGATTGATGCCGGTAAAACAGCGATGGAAACCAGCTTCGCAGCGTCTGGTGCTGTTCGGGGCATACCTTGCTGCACCCAGTTGACCATGGTTTGATATTCAGGTCCATTCACTTCCAGTCGTCGACCACCTCCATGTGGAATAGTGCCAGCTGGCTTTGCAATTAACAGACTTTGCTCAGGATCTGCAGGGAAGATGCGTCGACTTCGCCCCTCTTTAGTAATCGCGTCGAAGTCCTGCTGTGGGTCAAAACCCAACAGCGAAAGCTGAAACCCACCCTGGCCGCGGGCTTTTCCGTGACACGGCCCACTATTACATCCCAGTCGAGTGAAAACTGGCTGCAGCTCGTTTTCAAAATCAACGATTGCGGTTTTGTCGCGGTCGTCCGCGCGGACTGAGGGCGACGCTGCCGATAAAATTGCGGCAACGTTCAGAATCACGGCTGCGATTCGAGGCAGTCTACTTTGGGTGTAATGCAACACAGGCGAGATCAACGGCGGGAGGCAAGGAAAAATCTTCGTGGAAGAGCAGCCTAACAAATCCGGCCCGCAGTTGTCACGGATGAATTCGCAATCGTCGCGAAAAACGAAACTCTGGCAAAGATCTGAACAGCGAAAACACTCCAACATGACCCAGATTCGGTAAAATCCCGGACGTGACCCATTGCTCGCCTCAAGGAAAAGCTCGAATGACCCGGAATCACAACCAAAGCGGAAGCGTTGGATCGAGTTTTGAAATTGCTGCAATTATCAGGCCTGCGTCAGGCTTGTAGCTGGCCATTTGGGCTCATGCATGCAACATCTGGGTTTGCGG
>JANOZG010000937.1:0-5327 GCA_031429275.1 Planctomycetota bacterium | reverse complement strand
GGGCGTTGGATCTGCATTGGCAGTCATCGGGATTGGGATCACGCCGTTTGATCGCATGGAAATCCTTCACCTGCTGGCTTTGGGTTGCTGGTTATTGTCACTGGCCAGCATGGCGTTTATGCGAATTCTTCGTTTGGTCGAAACGGATTCGGCAGCGTCCTTGTCGGGTTTTATTTCGGCAGGATTGATTCTGGCCATTGCTCTTTACGTGATGTCCTTCGGAGACCGTGCAGCATCGCCTGTTACACAAAAGATTGCCATCATCACCGCGATCTTCTGGGGGCTGGATCTTATTCGCGAAGTCTCGAAATACACTGTCGAAGTCATTATTCTTCGACGCACTCATCATCGCGCTGTTGAGGATTACCTGGCCCGACTGAGCAGCAGACCACTCTATCGGGCAAAACCGCCGGAATATCAACAAACTCCTTCTTCTACAAAATCGAGATGACTTGCGAAATTCGAGCGCGCGTGCGCGATTCAGCAGCCGTTACCCATTCGTCCGGGAATGTGATATCACACGGCGTTCAACTGCGAATCCCGCTTGTACGGACTCGCACGATGACAACGTTGCCAGAGACATGAGAAAACGATATTCGCATGATCAAAGTATTATTGACTGCCGTCTTTTATTTCCTTTCGTCGCCCATCATGGCTCAGACGAATCTGCCGCGCAGTACGCCGGAAGCTCAGGGAGTTTCATCTACTGAACTTCTTGAGTTTCTCGAAGACGCTGACACCAACATCGACACCATGAACAGCTTCATGCTGGTGCGGCACGGACATGTTGTCGCGGAAGCCTGGTGGGCTCCATACGATGCAGAAACGCCGCACGTGTTGTATTCGCTGAGTAAGAGCTTTACATCGACGGCGGTCGGGCTTGCCATCAACGAAGGCAAACTCACGATTCACGATGAAGTGGCGAAGTTTTTTCCGGAAGATATTCCGGAGGAGCCATCGGCGAATTTGAAAGCCATGCGGGTTCGTGACCTGTTGCGCATGACGACTGGTCACCAGACAGAACCGCCAACATGGCGCGATGAACCTGATTCACCGCTGAAGGGTGCCACATGGACGAAGAAGTTCTATGCGCATCCAGTGAACTTCAAACCGGGAACATTGTTCTTATACAACACGTCGGCGACGTATATGCAGTCGGCGATTGTGCAGAAAGTTTCCGGCATGACGGTGCGAGACTATCTGGTTCCTCGACTCTTTGAGCCATTGGATATCGCAACGCCGACCTGGTTCGCAAGTCCGGAAGGCGTCTCCGCAGGCGGCTTCGGCCTGAATCTGAAAACAGAGGATCTTGCGAAATTCGGCCAGCTGTATCTGCAAAATGGCGAATGGCATGGCAAACAACTGATTCCCGCCGCGTGGGTTAAGCAGGCAACCACACGACAAACGTCGAATGGTTCCGATCCGAGCAGCGACTGGAGTCAGGGTTACTGTTTTCAGTTCTGGCGCTCGCGTCACAACTCGTACCGTGGTGACGGAGCCTTCGGACAGTATCTGCTTGTGCTGCCCGAACAGGATGCAGTCATCATCATCACCAGTGGTGTAAAGAACATGCAGGATGTCATGAATCGTGTATGGGACAAACTGCTGCCTGCGATCAAACCGGAAGCATTGCCAAACAACGCAACCGCCACAGACAACCTGCAGACAAAGCTGAAATCACTCACTGTGAAAATGCCATTTGGAGAATCAACGTCACCTCTCGCTGCAGAAATCAGTGACAAGTGGTTTGAGTTCCCCGAAAACGACCGAGGCATCAAAGCGGTAGCGCTCGATATGTATGCCGATGCTCCCACATTAACGGTGAGAACTGCGGAAGGGGAAATCAAGACACTCCTGGGATTTGGCAACTGGCAGAAAACTCGAGCAGGCTTCGCCAGCGGCATGGACCGTTTTATCAGTGTACCCGAGAATACACTCATCGCCGCCAGTAGTGCCTGGCCAGAAACGAATGTACTCACCATCAAACTTGTCGCGTCTGAGACACCGTTCTACACAACACTGACATTGAAGTTTGACGATAGCCAATTGTCGTTCGATGCAAAGCACAATGTCGCATTCGGTCCAACGGAATTACCACAGCTCATCGGAAGACCAGCTGTCCCATAGTTTGTTCTGCGAAGCCAACCATCAAAGAAACAAGCGGAATCATTATGGCACCATGCGAACATCGCTGGTCTGTTCGGCATCTGGCGTTTCGACAAAGTGCTTCACCGGAATCACAGGAAACTCACGCTGCTGAGTTTCTCGCAGATGATCCAGCAGAATACGGCGCACTTCGGCAACAGCTTCCGGATGGCGATGCACTTCGCTGTGACTCGCTCTGACGATTTTTTCACTCGCCACATCTTCACGATGAGCACTGCGATAGGAGACAACACCGTCGGTCCAGTCGGATTGTGACTTTCCTCGCTTGACGCCAACAATGTTATGATGTTTCACGTCTTTCGGGATGCGAGTTTCCCGGATGAGGCGAAGCACCGCGGATTTCTTTGTCAGCGAATCGAGGCTGGTGCGTTGTTCCGAAAAACTTTCCCACCAGTGCTTATCATCCTGTTCGAAAACGACCCGGCTCAGCTGATAGGTCTTGGCCGGAAGCCAGACGAGTGATCCACTCAACCATCTTGTAAATCGATTGGAAAGTGAACTGCCATTGTATGGGCTTGCAATGGTCACGACTCGATCGATCGATGGATTGGATTCAAAGAAAAAGACTCGGCGAATTTCCGACTTCGTTTCGTCGTTCGCTCTTAATTCTTCAACAGGCTTGCTGCTGACGGAATTCCAAAGCTTGTCATTGCTGTTGAGCGTCAGCATTTGTGAAATCAATCCCCCCATGCTATGTCCGACGACGACCATTTCGTCCAGACGATCGTTCCGATGATACGGATCACAATCATGACGAACCTTCTGCAAATCCTCCCTCAGACGAGCCGCAGAGAATGCCATGGGTTCACCGGTTGGGTACAGATAGAACCAGAACTGATACTTGCGACGAATTTCCGGATCAGCCTGCAAGTCGTTGAACATCTCCATCCATGTCATAGGGCTGGACCAGACGCCGTGTACCATCAAAACGGGAATCCTGTCCGGATCGTAGGGCTGAACCATGTAAATGCCGGACAACTTTTCGGCGTGATCCGGACGAATATAGCCCCATGTATCCAGCAGACTCAAATCTCTGTTGCTGAGATATCTTGCCAGCGGCGTGCTGACGTCTGTCTGCAACGGCATGAGCGTATCACCGACCAGGATGCTTTCAGATTCGCGTGAATCAAAGATCTGCAGCCGTCCATTGGCTCCCGAGTCCGCGTCGAAACGAAGCACAAGCGTCGCAGAAAAACTCATGCCTTTGGTGTAATACTTTTCAACGGGGTCGGGATTCTTTGACTTTTTTCTGATGGCAATAATTGGTACACCAAGTCCCGGCGTTGTGTTGCGGCTGCGCAGATTCTTCAGCTCATAGTCGGAGACAAATTCAAAATCGCCCAATTGATCGGACGTCAAAAGTCGCGAAGAAAACGGGACGTCAAATTCCAGCTCTCGTTTGCTGATGGGCATCCAGATCGACTGACCGAGGTTTACTTTTCCGGACTTCCGCGCGATCCGCAAGAGGTGTTCTGAACTGGCGTTGTAGACTTCGGCCGTGCCTCGATGCCGCGGCTCTTCCGGGTTGGGATTGCGGCCCCCGCTGTCGGGCGTTGCAAAATACTGCCATGCGGCTTTTGCAGAATCGTAATATAACTCGGAAGCCAACTGAATGTCGTGCGTTTTCGCCGCTTCAGCGCCAAGGTACTTCAGTTCTGAAAGAGCATGTGATGCGTCGTGAAAATGATCGGTATCGATCTGTTCCTGTGCGTGCAGGATCATACCCTTTAAGTTGGCCTGTCCCTGGAACCCGGTCTGACGAAGAAACAGATCCGTGCGCTGAGAATACTTAACCAGGCCGAATGCTGTTGTATTCATGCGATCGGCCAAAGGGTTGTTTGGCTTCTCCCGCAACTGTACAAACTCCGTCGTCGCGCAGCCACAGACCGCAAGCAACAGGCAGCCGAAAAGCAGCGCTGGCCGGACTCCGAATTCGAGTTGACGACGGGACGACATAGGAGGGGAAAATCGAAGGGAGACGGGAATCGCGATGGGTAGAAAACAATAAAAGTAACTGCGCAGCGTCAGCCGGGAACGCGACGTGCGTCGTTTTGCCGTGTAGAGTCACTGTTCTTGAAATTTGGGTCAATATGTCATTGGGACGCATCACAACACTGGGTAAAATGAGTGAGATGCAGTGTTTTCCATCCACTATTTTGGTGCGGATTCTCGGCAAAGTTGTTCGAATCTTGATCTCTGATGAATCGTTTGACGTGACTGCAAGCCGTGGCGGCATCGCTGCATCCAAGCTTCTTGCGTTACAAAATCAGTACTTTGCAGGAATTCCGTGGGACACATTCGTTCAAAAACAAGCTCGACGATATTAACCGCGCTGTTCGGGAGCGTGTTAATGTCCAGCATGATCTGGCTCGTGCTGTCAGACGTGCGTCTGAATGGCGGGTTCTGGCCCAAAGATATTGGTCAAAGCGTTTCCGAGGCATTTGGTGCGAAAACAAATTCCGGACCAACAGGAACGTCTGTCGTACAGCATGAACTCACATGGATCGCTGTCGCCGTTCGGCTTGCCGTACTGCTTGTCTGCAGTGCATTGATATCGGGCGTCGTGGCCTGTGTTCGTCCATCCTATGATCCAGGCAAGCGTGCGCGACGCCGATTCGAATCCGCATTTCAGTCGGCTATGTTTCTGATCTCGCGCCCTTGGTGTTTCGCTGGCTGTTGGCTGATCGTTTGGTTCATTGCGACATCAATTACGAATCTCGCGCTATCAAATTTTCTGTTGTTTGGCACTCCCCTGATTGCCGCTCTGATTGTTGCATCGTCGATGAATGGGTTCTGGAATTCGTTCGTTCGAACAACCGGGCAGTCATCGATTGAGCAAAGTGCGCCGCAAGTTTCAGTACGCTATGGGAAAGAATTGTTGATTGTCCTGTTGGCTGCTGTCGGCTGGGAAGCAACTTCGTTCTGGATGAATGAACGACTTTACGCAGGCTTGCTGGTACCTCACGGCGATTCCGCGATGTACGAAGAACATCTGTGGAACGTCTGGCACGGTAAAGGTTTTCGCAGCTATCTGGATCAGGGGTTATTCCTGGGTGAACATATTCAGGTGATTCACTTGCTACTGCTTCCGCTGCATAAAATCTGGCCATCTTATCTGATGATGGAATTGATGGCGTCGTTCTCACTGGCGATCTGTACGG
>JANOZG010000936.1:0-22358 GCA_031429275.1 Planctomycetota bacterium | reverse complement strand
CGAGCGGCGTTTTATTCGCCGGACTTCAAATTACTGTTCCTTAAAAACGAGTTGCCTGTCTAGCTTCGCGATGGGAAAAAAGTCTGGTCGGTATCCAGGACCTCGTTGAATCCAACGACTCGTGACTCCGTCATGGAATTCGCAGCCTGGCCGGTGGGCGATGCCGATTCCGTCATCCTGGATTTGCGATTCACGTCTGACCAGAAAGGCGTGGATACATATTACGACCGAAGCGGTGATCACGCTGACGACATGGGCAACGGAGTGCCACTGCTCAACGCTGCCGTTAATCGAATGTTTCGCAGCGTCCACGTTTTGCGAGCCGGGCCGCACAATGACAGTTTTGCCGTCTGGACAAAACCGTTTGACTCCAAAAGTGAAGATGGCCAGGTGATGCTTGAAGTCCGGGATGGTCGAGCCTCAATTCTGACTTCCGATTCCGAGCCGGACGGTTCGGAACAGCGGTATTCACTGAAAGTAAAACCTGAAGACGTGCAATCGTTTGCTTTTCAATTTTATCTTTACGACACCAGAATCCGTATCCAGAATATGGCACTGAATGCGGGTGCTCACACAGAGCCAAAAGTCCTCGTAGATCCAATTGCATGGGACACAATTGGTGAACAGGAAGCTCGCGATACGTTAAGCGAAATGTATCACGACTCAATCGAATTCGTTCCGGCACCTGACGGACTTCTGGATCTGCATGTTCGGAACCTGCCGACTGCTGGCTGGCAGTTTTTCAGTCTGCTGACGCACCTTCGGGCGATCGAAATTCAGGGAGGAAATCTCCGCCATGGGTCGTTGCGACATCTCGCACAAATCCCCGGCCTGAAGTCGCTGACTATTGCTGGTGCAAGGTGCCTGCCAGAGGACCTGCAAGCCCTGCGTCAGCACCCGACGATGGAACATCTTAATGTGGAACTGTCAACGCAAGCTGAACTCGCGAACGAAAATGAACGGATGCACATTTGGACTCATACTTCATTCGCCGAACGCGAATGGGTCGAAACGAATCTCAAGCGATTATCCAAACAGTTTCCAGACGAAGTCTCGAATCGACAACGACTGGAAGCGGCCGTTCTTACAGATCGTGCCATCTGGAGTTTGGATGAGCTGAAGAATCTAACATCGCTGCGGCTCGTTAATGCGCCCATATCCGGTAAATCCCTCGGAGCGTTCGCAGGGCTTCCGAACTTACAGAAGCTGGATATTGAAGTAATAGACCCGACGGCTGATACCGGAACAACGCTCGCATCGTTTCCATCCTTGCGGAGTTTAGGCGTTATCGAAGGTACGCCAGACGTATTTCCACAACTCAGCTTCTCGCAGACGCTGGAAGAGTTGGAGGTCTCCTCGTTGGACGACGAAAGCGTGAATGATCTAGTCCAGATTTCGCAACTCAAGCGGCTTCGTTTGCACTCCAGCGATTTGTCTAACGCTGGGCTTTTGGAACTTGGCGGGCTTAGCCAGTTGACAGAACTCTCTTTGACCGCGACTAAAGGCACGGTGACCGATGCGGGACTTGCTCAACTCAGACGCCAATTGCCGAATTGCAGGCTGACGATCCAATAGATACAAACTCCGCCCTGCAACAACTCGCGTCATGTTTGGCGAGCTGCGAAAGCGAACTTACCAAATCCAATTGACTTCAGCGTGAGGCACTAGCCGATTTCCAGTTATCGCATCAGCTAGCGCCTCAGCCTCAACGGGAACTTTTCAGTTTACCGGTCGCCTTACCTCAATTCGTGGTTCAGAAACAAACATCGCTACCAAGACAACCGTTCAGAATTGATCTTCTGCCTGCGGGTTCGCCGTCGAACAGAAAAGCCCGACATCCTGAACAGGACGTCGGGCTTCTTTTTAGATCACTTCCACAGACTCAGCAGTTACTTTTTTGACCGAGCTGTCTGTAGACTTTGCAACAGTTCCAGATAATCAACGCTGATGTTGACCAGTTCCTTGTTGTAGAAATCATTCGGGAAGATATCCTTTTTGTCACCGCCGTTGGCTTGTTTAACGGCCTCCTCTTCCTCTTTTTGTTCCTGTTTCAATTCATCTTCTTCCGCTCGCAAAACACTCTCGTTGAGCGAAATTGTTTTGTCGTTCTTGCGTTCCAGATACTTCTCAATCAGCCGATTGATCTGTGTGAAGTCTTTGTCCGCTGCCAGTCGAGTTTCGGTTTCCTTCTGAAGTTGCGTGACAATTGCATCTGTCACCTGAGCGGAAAACGGCGAGTACTGTGCACGAACGATTCGGTCAAACTCCAGAGCGTTGTCCAGAGAGTCTTCTCCGATTTCACGCACGTTGAGCAATGAAGGAAGTACGACGTCCGATGTCACTCCTTTCGTCTGAGTACTGTCGCCGTTGACGCGATAGAACTTGCTGATCGTGAGCTTCAAGGCACCCAGATCTTTTGACGAAAACAGTGACGACCGATTGACGACGTCGACGACATTCTGCACTGTGCCTTTGCCGTGCGTTGTACGATCGCCGACAACAATACCTCGACGATAATCCTTAATCGCTCCGGCAAAGATCTCAGAGGCCGAAGCTGAAAAACGATTGCAGACGACGACCATCGGACGCTTCCAATACATGTCCGGGTCTTCATCATCAAAAGCCTGGACGCCGGTGTCAGGCTCTTTAACCTGCACGACGGGCCCCTTGGGAATGAACAGGCCAGAGACTTCGATCGCTTCCTGTAACGCACCACCACCATTCCATCGCAAGTCGACGATCAGAACCTTCACGTCCTGTTTCATGAATTCGGCAAGGACCACCTTGACGTCCCGAGCAGTACTTTTGAAGTTTCCACCCTGGGACGCACCGCGGAAATCTCGGTAGAATGAAGGAATCCGCAAAATCCCAACCTTCGCTCTGCGTCCGTCGATCCATTCTGACGTTTCCAGAACCTTGCCTTTGACTTCGTCCTCGGTGATCTTCACTTCTGTTCGAGTGAGTTCATAGATTCTTTCGCGGCCCGCGAGATTGGCGGATTCTTCTTCGTTTTCTTCTTTTGGCACACGCACCTTAAGCTTCACTTTGGTTCCTTTTTTGCCGCGAATCATGTCCACGACTTTCGTGAGCTTCATTTCAATGACATCAACAAAGTTGTCCGACGCATCAAACGAGACTCCGATGATTTTGTCACCCTTTTTCAGTCGGCCATCGGCAAACGCCGCACCTCCTTCGATAACTTCTTCGACAATCGTGTAGCCGTCATCATATTTCAGCCTCGCACCGATTCCGTCCAGTTTCAACTCCATATCGATACGAAAATCTTCCAGTGTCTGGGGAGACATGTATGTAGAGTGTGGATCAAGACAATGCGTCAATGATGACAGATACAGCTCCAGAACTTCGTGAGATTCAGTCTGATCGAGGAATACTTGATTTGTGTGATAGCGCTTTTTTAATCGATCGCGAGATTCAGCAAGATCGACGTCATCCATCTTGAGCATCAACAAGTCAAACTTAATTCGTTTACGCCAGCGTTCATCCAGTTCAGTCTCGTCAGCCGCCCATGCGATCACCTTCGCATCACGGATCATTTCTTCCTCAACGGTGAAGTCATGCTCGATATCGATCAGAGCATCCAGTTTTGTAGCTCGCACGTCCATTCGCGATCTAAAGCGTTCGAAAACCGTCGCGGCAAATTCAACATCACCCTTCAGGATTTCGTCATCCAGCGAGATCTTCTTTTCTGAGAATTCATCGATGTCAGACTGCAGGAAATACAGTTTTTGCGGGTCCCAGATTTCCAGATATCGCTTCAGCAGCCTTTCCGACAAAGCATCGTTGATTTCGGGATGATTGATATGCCGACTGGACACCATTGATGCCACAATCTGAGCCGTCTTTCCGTCATCAGCCGTCAGGACGATCCTGTCCGTCGCCATGAGGGATTCGGGAACAAGAGTCATGAACGCCAGCAGCAAACTGCAGCGACTGACGGATCTGAGCGTTGCCATTCTAAAATTCCTTCGACAATCTATTGTTCGCGATCAGGACAGCCCGGTCCGCGGTATCCTATAAAAACGTTCATTGCGTTTTCGTCCGAACCGTGATTCTTCACGATCCTGATCCCCCACGCAATCCAATCGTAGACCAGTCGTCGACTTTCAGGCAAGATCGTATCAGCCTTCCAGACCGCATTTTCACACGATACGAAACACGAAATCTCAGCGGGGCAGCGCGACTTTTGACCGACTGGGGCGAATTGTCAGAGTTCCCAGCATCTGTTCGGGCGAACCTGCGACGATTTTTGCATCCTCTTCAGCGTACGAAAAAATCATTGATAATTGCTGGCCGGACTTTGCCGTGCAAAGAAAATAGTCCCAAATCAGTGCTTTTTCGTTGGCCTTTCCAATTGCTTGCACGTGATGAATTCTCCAGCCGTTGATGTCGTCATGAATTTTCGAAGATTTGACGGCCCCCTTGCGTTCCGCCAACGCAGACTGTACCTCCGCAAGATACTCCTGCTCGGAAGTATGCTCACCGACCGGGACGGCTGGTGACGGTGAGATATTGCATTGTGCAACCAATCCGCCGTCATGCGACATTCGCAACATAACCATTTCTGCCGTTTCATGAAACACATGCCAGTCGCGATTGTGCAGCATTAGTACGCGACCGGGTGTGGCGAGCGTCAGCAGCAGTTGCCGTTCATCCGGGATATTGTCGGGCATTGTCGCTGGCAGATTACTGACTGCAGGCAGAAGAGACTGCTTCCATTCAATCGTCGCTTCCACATTCAACCCTGGGCTGAACGGACCCGGCTGGCGTTTCTCGGACTGCACCGCATTGAATGAACGAATGAACTTAGCAGTGCGATCATAAACAAGTTCACCTCTGAGCGTCACTTTCGTTGAAGATCCAACGACCGCACCTTCTGCGGTGCCTTCAAATTCTACAACCGCTTCCGATGCCGTCAGTGACTTCAGCTGACAATTGGCAGACTGGCTGACTGCAGCATCGACGCCAACCAGCATCGGAATCACCCATGTATCAGCGTTCCACTTTTCGTTCTGATCTTTCAGATTTCTGGCCGGAAGCAAACCCGTGGCGACGATTGGATCGCAGGGTATCTGCAACAGATCGACTTGTGACCGATTGAGACGCACGTCCGGGCTTAGCTGAAGCAGTTGATTGCCGGTGCCATAAATCTGAACTATCGCTGCCTGGGTTGGCAATACGATCGCAGTCTTGTGATCCTTACCGACGACAGAATCAGTTTTCGCAGTGTCAAAACGCCGAATCGCTCGAATTCCGAATGGCCCAGCTTCGTCGGAACCAAACCGACGCTGATCGAAGACGAAATCCCCCGAGCTGCTCAGATTCCAGTCCGACGTTCCCGTAGTGGATGGCGTGCTGAGAGTGCCTTCGATCTTCAACGCATAATCAATCCGAGTCGCCCTTTCGGGTTCCGCCGCATCGACAATAGCTATTGCATTCGAAGCTTCAGTCGCTTTTATTTCGTCCGCCGTCGCTCCTTTTGGTGCGACCAGAACGGCGATCATCGCCGTCAGTAGTACACCAACCATGATGCCTTTGGCCGATTTGCTGCAACTTTCCATAGTCATGACTCTGCCGCTCCAACTGGCCGTGAGACTTCTATATTCTGACGCCGGTGAGTTATCTATCCTTGATCGTCAGAGCCTGATTCAACGCATCTTTCCGAGATTCCCATATCCCCGCAAGATCGGTTTCTCTGTAACGACTTTTTCCTCCGAGCAATTCGATCCATATTCGTTACTCCCAGCGGTTCGCGGTTTTTCGCCGGAATTCCTCGAATCTTATTGGCAATGACTTCAAGACAACGATGGGTAGGCAGAGTTCGTTTCTGAGATACAACTTGCAGTGCCGTAATCATTCGCGTTGAAACGAAACCATGCCCTTGCGTTATCGATTTCAGTATTGGAATTCGTTTATTGATTGCCAATTCGCCCCGGAGCCGACATGGGGTTGTTCGAGGGTGACCATCTGTCTTTCAATGATACGTTTAACCCGATGCTCGTTTTCGCTAGAGTACCACGCAGGGTGAGTTTAATTTTCGAATCACACAGGATCTGGCTGATGAACCTTCACACCGCTGTAACCGCCGTTGGCAGGATCTCTATAATTCTCCAGCGAAGCAAACCTTCGATCAGGCTGATTATGGTCGTTGCGATCATGGTCGCTTCACTTTCAATTATGACACTCGGTGCGGCGCAGGAATCGGCATCGAATTCGAAGGCACCGATTTCTCTTGAACAAGTCTCCGCCGATACTGCGTTCTATGCTTGCTCGGCGCGGCTGGGAGAACAACTTGACATCCTGATGCAAAGCCAGGCCTTAGCGCGCATGAGGTTTCATCCTTTTGTGCAAATCGCATTGAGCCAGGGAATGCAGATCTGGAATTCGGATGATGATGCTAATATTGTCGCGATTCGCGAAGCACTGGAACTCGAAGAGAATCAGGAATTGCTGCAGATCCTTGGCGACGCTATGTCACAGGAAGTCTTCGTTACTGCCGATGCACAGACAGCAAAGACGCTTTTGGTTTATCGTGAGATCAACCAAATCGCCTACGATGCGCTACTGGCAGATGACAGCTTCTTCGATCTCGAGACAGAAAGAGAAGAGAGAAGCAAGCTGCTGATTCTTGACGCGGTATTGGAACGAATCGACAACCTGAAAGTGCCGCGTATCACAGTTGGATTCAGAGTCTCAAATGTTGACGTGGTGGATCGACAGCTGGCGAGGCTCGTTGAATTGCTGCAGTCCCTGCCAGATGAATTTCAGGTTCTGCGAAATGGGCTTCGGATCGAGCAATCCGATCAGTGCCGACGCCTGACCCTGACTCTGAAAGGCGTCGACATTCCCTTTGACTCCCTGCGAAACGAGATCACCGATGCCTCACCAGAATTGCGTTCCAAACTGGAGGCACTGATCAACGCAATGAAGACTCGAAGTATTCTGCTTTCGTGCGGCGTCCAAAATGGATTCTTCGTTGTGTCTGTCGGGCCAGACGAGTTGTCGCAAGCACTGCCGAGCAAAGGCCAACGTCTGATTGATGCTCCGCCCTTTGCTCCTCTTGTTGAACATCTGAATAAGCCGATTCTGAGCGTCAATTATGTTAGTGACGAAATGGCAAAATCTACTCAGACATCTTCAGACTACTTCTTAATGTACGGGCGAGCTATTCTGAAAGGAGCGGAACAGGCATTACAACAGGAAGACATCCCGGAAGAATTGATAAACCATGCCAGCGACGATCTCGGTGAACTGTTTGATGATGTCCGTAAACTGTTTCCGGTGCCTGGCCGAACGTTGACATTTCAGTGGCGATCGGAACACGGGATTGAAGGATATCACTACGACTACTCACAAAACACAGGGGTCGATGGATCAAAGCCACTCACAACCCTGAACCATGTCGGGACCGATCCGTTGTTCGTGAGTGCATCGCGATCACCCTTGACGAAGCAACAGTTTTCGCTGATTAGAAAATGGTGCGGAAGAATTCCATGGTATCTCGAGTTCGCCGAATCAAACGCCCCCGACGAACGAAGTCGCGAGACGAGCGCATTCGTTCTGAAGAATATCATTCCGCAACTGCAGAAGTTGGGTGACATCATCGAGACAAAGTTCATTCCCGGCTTTTCTGATGGGCAATCCTCCTGTGTTGTCGGAGCGAAAACGACCAGCAGTCAATGGCAGGTCATGATGCCGACAGCAAGAAAGGAACTGACGGCGTTTGATATCGCCTGCGTGATGAGCATGAGTGATCGCGAGCTGGTGATTCAGGGAATGATGGAAGTGCGGGATGTTGCCGAGAACCTGATTCAGATTTTTGCCATCGAGTCTCCTGACATCGCGGGACAGATTCCTATTCATGCTTTGCTGCACCCACAGCATTCGACCGATGGTGACGATGAAATGTATGCCTGGCAGTTTCCAGAGGAGTTGAATGTCGATCCGCAACTGGCTTTCAACATTTCGCTCAATAACGAAGTTGCTGTCCTGTCGTTTGCTCCGTCATATTCAAAGCATTTGCTTGAAACGCAGCCAGCGAAGTTGTCTGGCCCGGCTGCGGATCATGAAAGGCTCCTAGCCAGCATTCTGTACCTGAATTTTGAAAAGTCCATCGAAACCATCATTCCCTGGTTCGAATACGGCTATCAAATCGCCGAAGAATCGAATCCCGACAATCGAATGATTGTTGGACTGATTCGAGGAAATGCCGCCCCAATCTTTGATGTGCTCAAATGTTTCACGAGTTTTTCCTCAGCCACGTGGGTTGAAGGTGATGCGACGGTGACCAATTTCGCCCTGGAGTTTCGTGATCTTTAGTGTTGCTCGAAGACTGTAGAGACGAAAAAAATTCTGCATCCCTGCTTAGCAAAGTTTTTCTTCCGGAGCTTTAAATGCCGAGGTTTCCCCGCAAGGGCGGTTTCTCTGTAATTACTTTTTCCTCCGTACAGATCGGTCCATATTCGTCGCCCCGAGTGGTTCGCGGTTTCTGGCACGCATTTCTCGAATCTTCCCCGCGATTTTTCCCAGGCAACGCTGGGCGCGTTGCGTTCCATTCTGTGATGCAGCCTGAAGCGCAGTTATCATGGCACGCTGCAAAGAAACCATGTCCTTACGGTATTTTTCGAACTCAGCCCTGTATGATTCGAGGTTTGCTGAAGGGCTGCGTGGCTCAATCACCGTCAAATAGGTTTCTTCCAGATGCCTGCGATTGCCGGCACCACTCGTCATTCCAATATCAAACGCTTTGATTTCGCGATGACACTTCGATTGCAGATCACGCACCCAGCGCCGCGTATCTGCCCATTCATCACGGTCTTCCCGGTCTGAAGCCAGGCGTTCGTCCGGCGACAAATCTCTGTCGAGTTTTCCCAGCGCCGACTGAATGGAGCTAAGCCTCTGCCTTATCCCTGTCATCTGCCGTTCGATTTGAACGGAAAACTTCCATGCGGATTCTATTCGAATATACATCATGTCATCGGAAAGCGGTGCTCCGTCGTCCTGGAATTCTGAATCATCTGTAATTGCGTCATCCATATCATTCGGCATGCCATGCAGATGATCCTCTTGCTCAACGCCACTGGGGATCATCGCTGTAGACGCAGTGCCTTGCATCGCAAAAGCACCTGCCGGAACGAATACTATAGGTGGCATCGGCATCAAGACTGGCTGTTCGATGACAGCAATCGCAATCTCAGGGCGACCTCCCAAATGAACCGGCGGCAGCGGATGATTCACAAATGGAGAAAAGATCGCAGCCGCTTGCCATTCACTGCCGTACATTGAGACGGCCTGAAAGTTCTGTGGCGGAACACCGACTGCTGTCAACACATCACCCAACGTGATCGGAAAGCCAGCTGGAAACGCATGCAGTAAATCAACTGGAATCGTCACCAAGACACCCGAAGGCAGATGAGCCGGACGGAACCAGGCCCAAAGCACAAGCCCGGGTGTCCTCGGCATCGGCAGAGGTTCCCACTGCGAGGAAGGCGGTCGCTGAAAGAAAACGAAAGGAAACAACATTTTGGGGGCTCGCGAAATACGCAAGTATCGAAAATTCACGTCAATCTAAACTTCGTGCAGCTCGAAATATGACATTAACCGACCGTCGCGATGCTCCGTACCCTATCAACGATTCGTCTGTACTGTCACAAATTCAACCGCATCCAGAAAACCGCAACGATCAAGCTCAAACCAATGTCTCGTTTCATCGTATTGGATGAGTCTCAAGGTCCTTTCTTCCGTCTACCAATATTCACAGATTCTTAACTGGATCAATCAGCAAAGCGTTCTGTAATACTGCCTGACAACTCAAAATGAGAAGCCGCACCGGCTCCCGTCAGCCTGCGACGAGGATTTCCAAAAAAGCCTCCCTGAAGCACAAAGAACAGCTGGATGGCCTTGCAGAATCGCATCGCCTGCGAAAATTCGCCTTAGTAATCAGCACGCTGAAGCTGACCATCGGGAGCTTTAGACTGCCTAAATCCCATGAATTGCCTTGCATAGAACAGGCCCTCCATGCTCCAATCCGGGGAACTTTGGAAATTGTCTTTGTTTTTCAAAATCCGGTCATGGTTTTGGTTAAGGAATGTCCCCACTACATTTAGAAACCCTGCAAACCCTGAACTTGGTCCTATTCAATCTTTCTGACCGAGTTGGGCACGTAGAGGCGGAACTGCGATGCTGTTCGCAGGGGGCTGGCGAGTGAATTGGAATCAGATACGTCAGACACTGGAAGGATCTCGGAGCTGGTATGCGGCACCGAGTTCTTTCGTGTGCGCGCTGACGAAATTGCTGGCAAGTCGTTCGAACCCGCGCAGATCCGCCGCTCCCGCTTGCGGTCAGCTGGAATTGCTGGAGATTCGCCAAGTCCTGAGCGCTGCAAACCTTGCGTCCATAATGAACTTGGCGGCCGTGACTGTCGCTGATGATCACGGTCATGCGGGTGATCGCAATGATGCCTCAGGCATAGTTGCAGAATCTCAATCGGCACAGAACATCTCGGACGCCGAACAGCATGAATTGAGTAGCCAGATAGATCCTTCGAATTCGGATTTTCTGGTTGCCCTGAGGAACCAATACGGCATTCAAGGTTCATATTCACTCGACGCCGCAGTTGACTCCGTTCACACTCACGATGACGGCGACGACTATTTCAGCTACCTCCAAATCAGTAGTATCAAGTCACCAGGTTTTATCGCCAGCAGTACATCATCAGTTGGAGGCAAGACATCCCTCAGCGATTCGAATCTTCTGACACCCAGCAATCTGGGTGAGTCGGTCGCCGATTACAATGATACAACGCTAATTGATACAGTTTTTGAGCACAACGATTCGATTCTCGACAGCTCACCATCAATCACAACCCCTGATGCTTCAGATGAATCTGCGGATGAATCAACATCGCTACCGGAGTCGGCGTTAACTCAGAAGTATTCAAACTCAGATCCGACGGATCCGGAGATTCAAACCCCAGGAATTAAGTCTGCAGAAACAACATCGACATCCACGGTGTGGCACGATACGGGCTCAGGTAACGCCCCGACGATTATTGCGCAGCACTCCAACAGTCTGCCAAAATCGTCGTCAAGAACTGTATCCGTCCTCCTCACACGAGCGACGGAAAAATCTTCCGCGACTCAATTGCAATTCGATGCGGCATCGAACACATGGAATCCGGGCACTGCGGTTTCCAGCATCGATTCCGAGAGCAATGAAGGACTCGGCCAGGCAGCCGGAACATCGCGGCGCGGCTTACTGAGCAACATCGAAGATTTCTATGCCAGCATTGATCTCTTCAATTCCCCGTTTGCTTTTAGAGTCGTTGCCGAAACAGCGTCACAGTTCACAGTGACGTTCATTTCTCAGGAAACTTTCCCGATCGCAGTTCCGCGTCTGACGCCGGAAACTGCGACGTCGGAATCAACGCAAAACCTGCCGAACTTGACTGCGACTCGAAGCAGGCAGCTTCGCGAAGGGCACCGACAGTACTCTGACATTGCCGTCGTTTCGACCGACATTGTTCAGCATGACGACACGCCTGACCGCGCTGCGTCCGAAGACATTCCCAGACAACTCAAACATGTGGTCCTGCCCCGCGGACCGCCTCGAAAACAACCAGACACGGTACTGCGAATCATGGATTCGGACGCTGAGGCGCATGTCCTGCAGCGACTGAGATACAGCATTGCCCCGAGAGGACCTTCAACTGTGACTGTTGAGATGCAGTCACCTGAAGAATGTTCTTTTTCGGGGCCGAGAGTGAACTCTGAAGAAACCTGCCTCGTGCAACTTGCGTGCTGAACCAATCAGCAGAGTTTCGCAAGGAGCTTTCATCAGGGTGAAGCTTGGCTCCCATTTCAATTATGGAGCCGATGCATGTCTCACAAGTCCGAGGACTCCCGGATTCGGAGTCTGGTTCAATATCACTACCAAAGAAATAGGCACCTTTCGGTTCTGCATGATCCGGAAGATTTGTGTCAGGATACATGGATCGATTTGAAGCAAACGCAAAACGCGGACGCTAAGCATCAACAGGACTCACAAGGCCCTGATGACCATTTGCGTCAGGCAGTCGGACGAGCAGCAGAACGAGCATTCGGAAAGCTGCGAAAACGCTGTCAACGCGGAGTTGCATCAGTAGTGTCGCTGGGATTTGATCCAGCCGATTGTGTTCCGAATTCAGAGCTTGTCATGGACTTGAAACTACAAATTGAATCATTGCCCGCTGAAGAGCGATTGGTGATCGAAATGTTGCGGTCCGGTTACGATTCCTCTGAGATCGCCGATCAGTTGAGTCTTTCAACTCAAACCGTGACGCGTCGGAAACGCAGTGCACTCGATAAACTGCGACAAACTCTGGGTGATCAATCATGAACAAAAAAAATCCAGAACCATGTTTATCAAACGATCTGTCGGTATGTTGCGAGCAGGTTCATCCGGACCTGCTCCAGCATTGGCCCGAAACGTCACTGGACGAAATGTCAGCGACGTTCGTGGACCATCTTTGCCACTGCCGCGTGTGTCTTCGAAAATGGATCGCCCTCGAAGCAGCCGCGGCTCTGGCCACCTTCCCTCCGGAATCAGCCGATTCCATCGCGACATAATCGCCCCGTTACCCCGGCGAGCGGCTAGGCGTCAGCCCTCCGAGTCCAAAACCAGACATTGTCGCGACGTTTATGAAGAGACCCTTGGTTTGCTTCCGGAGTGATCTCAGCCAGTTTCTTTGCTGTACACGGCTGCCCTTCATGCTGAGCAAGCGTGACGATAGCACGCAGGGCATATTCAACGGTTTGTAAAATCATGGAACAGTGTTCCAGATTCGCCGCTTCAGTGGGAACAAACACTTTGATCTGGCAGTCCAAAATCCTGATCTTCTGAATTACAATCGGGGTCTTGACGCTAAATGCGATTCAGCAGTTCCTTTTTCTTAGCGGCGAATTCTTCCTTGGTGATGAAACCCTTCTCCATCAATCCGCCGAGTCGTTCGAGTGTGGCAATGACGTCTTCACCGCTTTTCTGATTTAAAGGCATCTCCGCCTCTGCACGGGACTGTGTCGGTTGACCATCAAAAGAAGGTTGAGCTGCCGGCGTCGAATCCTCGGCGGGCGTCGGAGCTGCTGCGGACTGAATCGGTGCGGGAGGAACCAATACGCCGTCGCGCGAGACTACCGGGAGCGTTGACAGGTTGACGGTTCCGTATTGGCTGGTGAACGTAATCGACTGCCCGCCGCCTTGTTGCTGACCGAATCCACCGATCTGGTGATCCAGCGTGTCGTAGACCCAGGGTTGTCCGCCGGTCGTGACTGCCAATCGATGATTGTTGGCAAAGTATGCGTAGCGGACCGTGTTCTGCGAACCGATCGCGCTGGGCGTTCCCAGTTCTCGCGGCCACCAGTTTTCCGAGGGGTCAGGAACAAACAGGCTGTTGGCAGACGCGATTTGACCGGAGGCCTGTGACTGTGAGTGCATTCCGTTCTGACTCTGCGATTGGAAAGAGCCACTGAACGGGGTTGTCTGATGATTGGCCAGCGCATTCGAGATGTCGCTGCACAGGTTATTGACAAGGCACTTGAGATGATTGTTGAACAGGTCGCTGACCATCGTCATGCCACCGCTCATCCACTGTCCCGAGCCGCCGAATTCCGGATGGCTGAACTGAGCCATTGACCCATTGCCGTTCTGCACAGCAATTAACATGTGAGTCACCGCATCGGTCGAAACGCCGTGACGCTGGGAAAGGTTCTGAACGAGCTGAATACCTGACGGAGAAAGATTGGCCACGATGAAGAGTTGTCCTGAGATTCGTCCAAGAAGATCGATTTTTGCGACATAAAGCTGATTTGCCTTCAGCCGCCAATTATCGGGCTGCCATTCGGCTGAGAGAAGCGGCATCACGACTCATTCCCAAAGTTCATGCAACAAATGAGTCTGGCGAGCGGAGCGGCGTGAGCCCTCCGGTACCTTGCTTTTGTGCTGGCAAGCTGACGCATGCCACTCACCTGGACGGAGAAAGCCGCAACCCAAATTCTGAGTTCTCAGGATTGACGAGCAACAAACAGCGCCGCCTCGTATCCTGAATCGCGATGAATTCATCAGTCAAAATGCCAACATCCGGTTGTCACTACGTAATACAGCTCGCACCTCCGGTGTTCGTAGCTTCCAAGGTGCCCGGCACCAGCTTCGGCCCAAGTTTCGCGGCCTTGCCCCCACGGCCACTGTCCAGGTGCCCGGCACCCGTTTTGCCCCCGGCAACAGTTTTGCCCCTCGCGGCACCAGTTTCGCGGCCCCGGTGTTTGATGCTTGCCACCGGCACGTCCTTCACGGATGCTTGAATATTTTTCGATTTCTCTGGAATCTCTTTTTGCGATCATCTTGCGAAGCTTGATCTGAAGATCCTTGAACGTGTTCATCAATGCTGCAGAAGTTTTTTTGATCACTGACGTGCGGTCATCATTCCTTCGCAGCAGTTCAACTCGACGCCAAAATTGGAAGTCCAGAGCGGGTAAAAATAGAAAAATGATCAAACTGCATTGCAATTTGAATTGCAACCGTTACCGTGTCCGGCGGGTCGCAGCAAGTTCTTAAGGCGAGCGGCAGATAAGAATTTACCAGCGATGTGCAGTACGACGGACATCTTGTCCGTCGATGACAGGGTGCGACGGACAAGATGTCCGTCGTACCGGTAAGAATTCATCTGCCGCTCGCCTAAACGCTTTCTGAACAGACCCGAGATGTTTCGGACGACCAAATAAATCGCATGTCAACTTGTGTTGTCAGGCGAGTTAAAGAGTAGGCCGACGTGGTGAAATCCTCCCAAGGTTTCGCTGTGTTGGCTTTTTTTATTGTTCGAAATGCGAGCACTAAGAGAAGCCGACGTGGTTAAGTCCTTCATGGAGTTTGCCACGTCGGCTTTTTTTTTGAAGTAGGCAAGGCTCACGGCAATCAAAGAGTTGGTTTGTCGTGCAGGATGGGATCGTCAGTTGAGCAGTCGTTGCTGCAGGTCCGTTCCTCGCAGGACTTTTGGCCCGTTTGGGCGTGATGTTGATTTGACTCTGAAGGAGTGTTTGAAATGTCTCGAAAACGTTTGTTACTCGTAGTGATGATCGCCGCGTTCGCTTTGGTTCTTGGCACCACGGATGCGGAGGCAAAGTCCAGGTACGGTCGACGCAGCTACCAGCAGAACGGCTGCCGTCAGGGCAGTAACTACGGTAGGGTCAGCAATGGATATGGCCAGCGATATTCCGAAATTGACAACCAGGGTTCGTACAACACGATTAATCATCGCAACTATCGCTACGACGACGCAGGTTTTGGAAACTATGGTCACAACAATTCTGGCTTCCAAAACTACAGCCCCGGAAATCACTGAGGCCAGCGACAAAAAGTTGCCGACGCCCGAATGTTTCCTGAAGGTTGGCTGCTGATCTCAGTCAAACGTCGAGAGTCTGCTTCTTAATGGTGCCGGAGACTGCTGTTCAGCCAATCTCCGGTTTCCCTGAACGGCATTAATCTGCGATCTCCATCAAGTTCTGTCACCACATTGCCAGTCTGCTCCCTTCGGAGACCGTGGTTCGGTTCATCAGTGAATGGCCAACCTTACGACAGAGACTGACACGCGAGACAACACGATGCAATCCGGAAGAAGATGTCGCTGAACGGTGACGCGGTCGGTCGATTCGAATTCTCATCGAGTTCATGATTCGACGGCCCGTGTGTGAGGACCAGGAGATTTACAGACCTGGAAACGATCTGTGGTCAACGGGGGTATGTTGCCTCTGAGAATGGTCAGCAAAAGTTTAAAATGAAAGACAATGAACATGTTTTACACAACAATTTCTATCGGAACGATTGCTTTGGCGATGCTTGCAGGAAGCGCCGCCGTGGTGACAAGCGAAGACAGTCCGCACGCCGCGCATATGATGAAGTGCGCATCAACCTGCTCAGCGTGTGCCGTTGAGTGCGATGCGTGCTTCCATCACTGCGCGTTGCTCGTGAGTGACGGGAAGAAAGATCATGCAGCATGCATGCATCTCTGCGTGGATTGCGCCGATTGCTGCCAACTATGCGCGACGTTCTGCGCACGTCAAAGCACTATGTCTGCTCATGCAGCGGACTGTTGTGCCAAGTGCTGTGACGACTGTGCCGCCGCCTGCGAGAAAATCACTGACGACAAGCAGATGGCCGCATGTGCCAAGACTTGCCGCGCATGTGCCAAGGAATGTCGCGAAATGGCAAAGATGGCGAAGTAACATTCGGAATTCCTCAGCAAAAATTCCGAGTACAGACAGATCAGCTGCATTTGAAATGAGCTGACTGATGACGCTATTTCTTCGCTGGGGGCATGCATTCCGCATGGCCCCGGCTTTGAAGACAACAACGACTGCCGCTGGATTGATGCAGCTTTCTTTCCTGATGTTTGGTTGATCCTTATTTGGTGTCTGAAGTTCCCGATTCGTCGAAGACAGATGTTGAGTTCAGCCAACAACTGCCTCGAGGCTGCGTTTTCTGGAGCCGACAGATTGCCATTATCGCGTTCGAGTGTCACACTTTGCTGAGACACAGTCCTGTCTGAAACCACCCGCCATTTCGCTGCTCCTCCTTTGAGGAATCCCTTCATGCTCAACATTCGTGGATCGTCCACTTCTGTCTGCAACGGAATTCGCCGTCGACAGATTCTGCAGGCTGGCGGGGCAGGGCTGTTCGGTTTGACAGTTCCGCAGTTGCTTGCGGCGGAAGCGTTGTCAGCCACGACAGCACCGAAAGCGAAATCAGTCATCTTTCTGCTGATGTTCGGTGGTCCGAGTCAGCTTGAAACTTTCGACATGAAGCCCGAGGCGCCGGAGCTGATTCGCGGACCATTCAAGCCAATCGCCAGCAAAACGCCCGAGCTTCTGATCAGCGAACACTTGCCAAAGATGGCTGCGGTTTCGGATAAGTACACTGTCATTCGGACGATGTCACACTCGTTCAATGATCACAGCGGCGGCGGGCACTATCTGCAAACCGGAAAACGCTGGCACGTACCCGTCGGTGGCGGATTTTCTCCCACCCCGAAAGACTGGCCGTCCATTGGATCTATCGTTGAGTACTCCGATCAGCAACGGTTCGGACTTACGAACCCCATGCCTGCCTATATGGTGCTGCCAAATACGCTTGGCCACCTTCAGGAGAAAGGTCAGTACCCCAGACCAGGCGAACATGCCGGCTGGCTGGGACCGCGTTACAATCCACTGACAACATTGATTGAAAAGCGTTCACTGGAAGACAATCCATACTGGCGCGATTGCACAGACGAAGAGTTAACGTTTCAGATCCCCGACATGAAATCACCGGAAGGCGTGTCACTCGATCGGCTGGACCGTCGTCGTTCATTGCTGGATCAGTTCGACGCGAACCGAAAACGTCTGGACACATTGGGCTCGTCGCTGGGCTACAATACATTTCAGCAGCGTGCATTCACGCTTATGACATCAGAGCGAACTCGGAAGGCACTGGATATCCGTGACGAACCGTCTGCGGTCCGAGATCGGTATGGCCGACACTTATTTGGCCAGTCTACGCTGATGGCGCGGCGACTCGTCGAAGCTGGCGTGCGCTATGTGACAGTTCATTATGACTGCGTCGATGGTTACAGCTGGGACTCCCATCGCAACAGTGACGACGTGAAGAAGAATCTGTTGCCGACATTTGATCAGGCGTGCTCTGCTTTGCTTGCAGATCTTGACGAACGTGGATTGCTCGCAGAGACCATCGTTGTGGCGACAGGAGAAATGGGACGCACGCCGAAGGCCAACGCTCAATGGGGCCGCGATCATTGGAGCACATTATTCTCAACCGTCATCGCCGGTGGAGGCATTCCAGGTGGCCGCGTCTACGGTCGATCTGATAAAGATGCTGCGTATCCGGTCGATGCCACTGTCGGGCCAGAAGATCTTGCGGCCACCATCTACCACGCCCTTGGAATCGACTACGAACTACGAGTGCCAAATTCAGAGAATCGCCCGATGCCGATCGTGGAAGGCGGACATCCGGTCCTGGGATTGTGGAGTTAAGCGGCTATCCGAGAATTCGTACTTCGCGCATTAATCGACTCTCCAGAGTCGAGATTCTTCGCGCATTACTCGACGCTGGAGAGTCAAGCTACGGGCGAAAAGTCAGCGCGATCACTTCATGTCATGTCAATTTCTGCACTCGAATTCAACAGAATGGCTAGTTTCTGCCAAATCAATGGCAAGTGGAGATCGATTCTGCCGATCTAAATCTTGCGGAGATAACACAAAACACACATAATCTTAACACAGCATTAACAAAGACGGCACGGTGGCCGTCAGTAACTTATCCAATTCGGGCCGATGCATGTGCTGCATTTGCCGCATTCCTCACGTCTTCAGGAGACCAAAGAATGGTCGACCTGTTCTTGAGTCTTGGGATTATGATTGCCCTGTGTGGCCTGGCGGGTTTCGCCGGTGCAACGCTTCAGAAGCGCGCGGGGCGTGTCATCATATTTTGCACTGAGGTTTTGGTTTGCCTTGCAACAGCGGCCTATCTTCAATACCTCTGGGACAGACCGCTACTCAGCCGACTACTGCCATTTTCCAGCGCAGTCATTCTTGGCAATTGGCTGCCAGTCGTGGGATCATTCTTTCTGGGGGTCTTCCTGAAGACAGAACGCATTACTCAGGTGCGGCGAATCGTACTGGCGAGTGTGATGGTAGGAATCTCTGGTTACTCGCTGGCCAAACCGATGCTGGGTCAGCCTCCTGCGTGCATACCGTCTTTCAACAATCGCACACTGGATTTTCAGACGACCAATCAAACGTGTTCGGCCGCATGTGCTGCAAGTCTGTTAAGGATGCACGGAATTTCGGCAACCGAAGATGAACTCGCCAAAACCTGTCTGACTCGCCGTGGGACTCATTGGCTTGGTGTCTACCGTGGCCTTAAACTCAAGACAGCCAATACAAACTGGGATGTCGTTGCGGAGGAAGTGAATTCAAAAGACCTTTTCAACAGCAACATGAACTTTGGGATTCTCGCGATGTCGTTTCACTCACCTGAGCAAGGGAATGGTGTTGATCCGGAGTGGGGATTCGAATCCCATGTCGGCCATACAGTCTTGGTTCTGCAGTCGCGTTCATCGATTCTGTTAGACGTTTTCGATCCGTCACCAGAATACGGACACGAAACCTGGACCGATGATGTGCTTTCAAGGGTGAAGCAGAGCATTCTATTGCGTCTGGTACCCCGTGATGGCAACCAATCGCCAATCGAAGTCAATTTAGCTGAACTCAAACAGGAAATTGATTTATACCCTCCTGTCGCCCGCCGATAATCATGGTTCGTCAGCATCGTAGATCTATGTCCGAACCTCAGCTGAGCCTTGATCGCCTTGCAAGCCAACTCTTTCACTCGATGGAGAATTCTGGCGAGACTCTTGTAACTGCCGAAAGCTGCACCGGTGGTTTGATCTCCGCGACCCTCGCACGCGTTTCCGGAATGTCCAGGCGTTTGGCGGGATCATTTGTCGTCTATCAGATTGAAAGCAAAGTCGCATGGCTGGGAGTCCCTCTCGATTTGATTCAACAATTTGGCGTGGTCAGTCAGGAGGTCGCAGAGTCTATGTCCATTCAGGCACTGCAAGCCACTCCTCATGCAACCGTCGCGATGTCGATCACAGGACATCTTGGGCCTGATGCACCTGCGGACCTGGACGGCATCGCATGGCTTGGATTCGTTTCACGCGGAGGAAAACCGATCTCCTTCCGATTGCAACTGAATTCTGATTCGCCCGATGACTCAATACGCCAACGCCACCAACGTCAGGAAGATGGGGTGCGGCAGGCGCTGAAGCGTCTATTGGATGAACTCAGCAAAGACTAAAGTCTCCATTCCAACAGACCAGACAAGCATCGCAGTTTTGCCACTTGGCGTACTGGTAGTGAATTCCCTGAGGCGCCCGGCAGGAATAGACTTACTGGCGCCAATCGAATTGAGCCTGAGACGCTGGCCGATTCAGGAGCAAAAATCGGCTAGCGCCTCAGACTCAGCAGGTAAATTTCCTACTGCGGGCCGCCTTAATAACTTCTGACCGTTGAAAAATGGCATGTCTTTTCCGTTACGTTTGTCACTGAACGCCCGAAGAAGGCGAGAACCAATGCGTCTCGCAGGGTCTCGCCTGACTGAAAAACAGTTGTTCAGGTCGAATAAAAGCTGTACGCTGCTGCATGTCTTAATCAGCGAATCAGCTACGGGATCAGAATCTTGGCCGAAGAAAAAAACAAATCAGATTCTTCTGGCACAAATCGCGTCCAGCGTTTGGGCGACTTTGAGCTAAAGAAAAGACTCGGTAAAGGAGGCATGGGCGAAGTATTTTTGGCACGCCAAATCAGCCTCGATCGCATGGTTGCGCTCAAGACGCTGTCGAAAGACCTCGCCAAAAAGGGCGATTTTGTTGCGAGGTTTGAGCGTGAAGCAAAGTCGATGGCCAAGATCGACCATCCAAACGTGGTCAAAATCTATGCGGTGGATTCTTTCAAAGGCATTCATTTCGCTGCGATTGAATACATTGATGGCAAAAGCGTTCAGAATTGGCTTGACCACCTTGGACGACTCAGCATCTCCGATGCCGTCTACATCGCCATCGTGAGTGCGGAGGCGCTCAAGCATGCTCATTCGCAGAACATGGTACACCGCGACATCAAGCCGGACAATATCCTGATCACCCAGAAGGGCATTGTTAAAGTTGCCGACTTCGGTTTGGCCAAGGCAATGGATGAAGATGTCTCGATGACCCAGAGCGGCACGGGTCTTGGCACGCCATTATATATGGCCCCAGAACAGGCTCGCAACGCGAAACATGTCGATGAACGAGTTGACATCTACGCGCTTGGAGCCACGCTATATCATCTTCTGACTGGTAAATTACCATTCATGGCAACCACAGCGTTGGAGTTGATCCTTGCAAAAGAGAAGGGTACCTACCCAACAGCACGCAGCGTGCGGCCGGAGATTCCTGAACGCCTGGATTTGATCATCGATAAGATGATGGCGAAGGATCCAAATCACAGGTATAAGAGCTGCGATGATATCATCCACGATCTGGCAGCACTGGGTGTCCACGGAGAAACACTCAGCTTCATTGAAGGCGCAACCCCATTCGGAGCAGGTCGCGGCGGCGCGCCGACGCCAACTTCGCTCAGCGGGACTCTGGGGATTCGAAAAACAACAGCATCAATAGCATCGACGGCAGCACCTGTTGCCTCAACTCTTGGCGCCATGACAGATGCCGCGAATGCAGGTACACGAATCTGGTTTGTTCAGTTTGACGATGAACGCGGCAAGACAGTTGTGGAAAAACACTCGACCGGCCGCATTCTGAAAATGCTGGCCAGCGGTAAGCTGACGGCGAAAACACGAGCCAAAGTGTCTGCTGACGGCTCATATTTCCCACTGGCTCAATTCCCCGAATTCACCAATGCAGTCGAAGAATCGCTCTCGAGAAAGTCGGTAGCGATTCGCAAGGAAGACATGCAGAGTCTCTATAAGAAAGTGGATAAGGATCAGAAGTCGTTTCATCTGAAACGAAAGCTGAAAGACATGGCCCGGAATGCTTACAGCATGATCTGGCTGCTAATTCTTATTGCTGGCCTCTTGGTGGTCGGATATCTGGGTTTTCAATACGCGGAGACTCTTCCTCAGAAAATCCTCGACATGATTGGCTGGGGAGAGAAGCCGCCAGAAGAGCAAGCAACCTCGCCGGACGGACTTGTTCCGTTGGGAAATCTGCCTCCGGCGCAGCCGCCCGCTCCGGCACCGTAGAAGTCACGAAAATCATATTCTGGCCTTCGAGGCTGTGCCACAGCGAAAACCTGCCTGTTCTCTATCACAGCGATTGAATTTCTTCCGCGACTCCGCTGACTGACACAGTATCGAACACATGACGCGACTCAACTTCACTGGACGAAGGCGAATCTCGAAACAGCATGTGACGATCAGCGTCACCGGGATCGGCGGTATTGAAACGTTTAACGCAGAATTTGAACTGGGAGGCTACGGGTTTCCCGTTTCCGCAGCCGTGATTGTTGAAGCGTTTCGCCAACTGGAACTTGTTCGATTCGAATTTGGCTCAGTGGGCAATATCTCACCGCCGGCAAGTTGCCGTCTGTCTGAATTCGGCACACTTGCAGGACTGAAATTCCGCGTCAAAGTCGTATCCACCGAAAAACCACGCGGAAGACTTCTGGCTGTTTGTGACCGTATCACGCCGCAGAATGCCGAACAGCAGTCGTTGAGTCGCGTGCCGTTGCTGGCCGTGCGTGCTCAGGATCTGGGGCGGGAAG
>JANOZG010000935.1:0-9272 GCA_031429275.1 Planctomycetota bacterium | reverse complement strand
TCGCTGGTGTCTTTTACGGATTCAAAAACTCGCGTTTGGCGTTGATTTTGGGAGTGATTCTTCAATGTCGTCACCTCTGGATACTCGAGATCGCGAGATTCTGGAACATCTGCATCAGGCAGAGGGTGGGGACGTTCAGACGCTTTGCGATGTCCTGGGGGTTACCCGGACCGCTATTCGGCAACGAATCAGCAGGTTGGAGTCTGCAGGGTTTGTTGCGTCTGAGCTACAAGGACAACTTCGTGGTCGGCCGCGACTTTTGTATCGCGTCACGGCGGAAGGTTTACATCAATTAGGTGAAAATTACCGCGAGCTTACGGTTGTGCTGTGGGAGGCGATCGCCGGATATGAAGACGCAGGTGTTCGTGAATCGCTGATGGGCCGTGTGCAGAACGCACTGGCAGAACGATTTCGAAAGAAACTGGTCGGTTGCGATTCGGTCGATCAGCGGTTGGATCAGCTCGCGGATGAAATGAAGTCCAGTGGTTTCAATGTGACAAGTGACCATTCTGGAGGCTTACGTATTCTGCGTGAATCTTCGTGCCCGTTTCCGATGCTGGCGGATGTGGACGAGGCGATTTGTCAGGTTGAACGACGAGTTCTGGAGCAGGTTTTGGGAGCTCCTGTGGAATTTCGATCGCGTTGCCGGGATGGGCAGGGATGCTGCGAATTTCAGGTGCTGGAGGTTCCGGTCGGGGCTGGTCAGAGTTTGGAAACTTCCGGGGGCGATTGAAAGACAATCTCATGCTGATAGAGTGCGGTCTGCACTTCCTGTAATGTGGCAGTTACGGGGTTCAGTCAGTGCTTTGGCAGCGTAGTGAATGTTTGTTGAAAAGGTTTGAGCGACATGACATGGATTGAAGGTCGATTCGAAGAAAATGTAATCACGACGACGATGGAGCAGGCTCTGAACTGGGGCCAGCAGTCATCCATCTGGCCGATGACTTTCGGTTTGGCGTGCTGTGCCATTGAAATGATGGCGGCTGGTGCAAGTAAATACGACATTGACCGTTTTGGTGCCGGTGCGTTCCGCGCGACGCCTCGGCAGGCAGACCTGATGATCGTTGCTGGAACGGTGACGTTCAAGATGGCGAGTCGCGTGCGGCGTCTGTACGAGCAAATGCCGGATCCAAAGTATGTGATCGCAATGGGTGCCTGCACTGTTGGTGGCGGCCCCTATTTCAAGCACGGTTATCACGTAGTGAAAGGCGTGGACCTTGTCGTTCCTGTCGACGTGTACGTACCTGGATGTCCTCCACGTCCGGAGGCTCTGTTGGAGGGCCTGATGCGAATTCAGGATAAGATCAAGGCTCGCAAAGTAACAAAAGGCGAAATGGCTTTGCCAGTACCACACCATTCGGGGTACTCGGCGTTGAATGTGTGATGAAAAGGGCGAGCGGTTGGGCGTCAGCCCTCCGTGTGAAATTCTTCGTTCTGGGACAGCCAACGCCCGGCCTCTCCCCTGAACGAAATGGGCCGGCACTGCCACTGCTGGCCTGAGTTTTTTTTATTGAAACTGACTGAATCCCGTTGAATATCATTCGCCCATGCATGGGTATTTTATCGCCTGCATGACGTGTCTGTGAGGAAGTGTAACTGCAATGAATAGTGTTCTGAAAATCTCCAATCTCCATGTGTCCGTTGGCGAGACCCCGATTTTAAAGGGCGTCGATATGGAGATTCGTCAAGGCGAAGTTCATGCTTTGATGGGTCCAAATGGTTCGGGCAAAAGCACGCTGGCCTACGCCCTCGCTGGTCATCCAAACTACAAAGTGACGGATGGCAGTATCGAAATCGACGGCGTTAATGTTACCGAAATGGAAGCCGACGAACGGGCTCGCCTCGGAATGTTTTTGGCTTTTCAGTATCCAGTGGTAATCCCCGGAGTGAAGGTTGCCGACTTCCTGCGGCATGCAGTATCGAACGTTCGGAATCCCGATCGTAAAGAAGGCGAAGGTCTGATCGGTATGCGTGAGTTTCGCAAAGAGATTCGCGATCGCATGACTGAACTGGGAATGGATCATGAGTTTGCTCGCCGCTATCTGAACGATGGGTTTTCCGGGGGCGAAAAGAAACGCATGGAGATTCTCCAACTGGCGATGCTTCAGCCGCGTTTCGCGATTCTTGACGAAACTGACAGCGGTCTGGACAGCGACGCAGTGCGAGTGGTGAGTGAAGGTCTCGCGAAGCTTTCCGGGCCGAATATGGGCGTGCTGATCATTACTCATCACGAACGATTGCTGGAATTCAACGTGCCACAGTTCACCCATGTGATGTTGGGTGGTCGAATCGTCGAAACGGGCGATGCTGAATTGGCGCATGAACTTCATGCGAACGGTTATGCAACAGTCAGGGCTCGGCATCCGGAAGAGGATGCTGAAAATGCAAAAGTTGCAGCAGCGGCAGCAGTGTAGTGTGATTTCGTGCGATGGCCTTTTTCGGCCGTCAAATGGACAAGACGAATAGTGGGCGGCTTGAGAAGGCTGCCCTAAAGAAACACAAAACTCCAAACACAGTAAGTGATATCATCATGTCCACAGATACGCCGACTAAACCTGAAACCTCGAAATCCGACGTCGAATTCGGTTCATACAAATACGGCTTCCACGATTCGATGGACAACTACGCATTCAAGAGCCGCAAAGGGCTTGATGCCGAAATTGTGCGTCAGATTTCTGAATTGAAGGGTGAACCGGAATGGATGACCAACTTCCGTCTGGAATCGCTGGCAATCTTTGAATCTCGCCCCATGCCGAGCTGGGGCGGTGATATGTCCGATCTGGATTTTCAGGACATCTTTTACTACATGAAGGCTGCGAACGAGCAGGAGACTTCATGGGACGACGTACCTGAAGACATTCGTCGCACCTACGATCGCCTTGGCATTCCGGAAGCAGAAAAGAAATATCTTTCCGGTGTGAAGGCTCAGTACGATTCCGAAGTTGTATACGGCAGTCTTCAGGAAGACCTGTCAAAACAAGGGGTGATTTTCACGGATACGGACTCCGCCTTGCGTGACCATCCGGAATTATTCCGTGAATACTTTGGCACCATCATCCCGCCTGGCGACAACAAGTTCGCGGCATTGAATTCAGCCGTCTGGTCCGGCGGTTCGTTCATCTACGTGCCGAAAGGTGTGAAGATTGAATTCCCGCTGCAGGCCTACTTCCGCATCAACAGTCAGAACATGGGACAGTTCGAACGTACGCTCATCATCGTTGATGAAGGTGCATCGATTCACTATGTCGAAGGTTGTACCGCTCCGACCTACAGCAGCAACAGTCTGCATTCGGCGGTGGTCGAGATCGTCGTGAAACGCGGGGCAAGATGCCGGTATACAACGATCCAGAACTGGTCGAGCAACGTGTACAACCTTGTGACAAAGCGAGCGATGGCTTACGGCGATTCGCTGATGGAATGGATTGATGGAAATCTCGGTTCGAAGCTGACGATGAAGTATCCGGCGATCTGGTTGATGGAACCAGGTGCTCGGGGTGAAACGTTGTCGATTGCTTTCGCCAGCAATGGTCAGCATCAGGACGCTGGCGCGAAAATGGTGCATTGTGCTCCCAACACGTCCAGCCGCATCATCAGCAAGAGCATATCGAAGAACGGCGGACGCTCAAGTTACCGTGGCCTGGTGAAGATTCATAAGGGGGCGGAAAACTGTCGCTCCAACGTGGTCTGCGACGCCCTGATTCTGGACCCCGCAAGCCGCAGTGATACTTATCCGTACATTGAAGTCGAAGAAGAGAACGTGGCGATCGAGCATGAAGCCAGCGTTTCAAAAATTGGCGAAGAACAATTGTTCTATCTGATGAGCCGTGGACTTTCAGAAGCCGAAGCATCGGCAATGATCGTCACTGGCTTCATCGAGCCACTCGTCAAAGAGCTGCCGATGGAGTATGCAGTGGAAATGAATCGCCTGATCGAACTGCAGATGGAAGGATCGGTGGGCTAGGACTGCCGAGGCGAGCCGCCGGGCGTCAGCCCTCGGTGTAAGTTTCGAGTGGTCCACACAAAGGGCTGACGCTCGGGCGCTCACCTGAGCAAAAAACAGTGGAGTATGTGCAATGTTAAAACTCTCTGTCCACGACGAAACGGCTGTTGTTCTCCGTGTGTTGAGGGCAGCACAAGGCCATTTGAGACCCTTAGACGTTCGACATCTTTAGAATTAGATTTTTGGCTCATTCAGATATGTCTTCAGTAACAATCGACATCAACCGTCTCGGCTTCACTACCGAAATCTTCGAACAATTCCTTGCGACGCGCAGCGAGCCCACATGGATCACAGACGCGCGGCGGGTGGCATTTGAGACATATCAAAGCCTGCTTCACGAAGATTTGGATCCTGAAGAGTTCAAACGTGTTGATCTCCGCGTCTTCAATGCGGGCAAGTTTCGCCCATCGACCGACACCGTGGATACGGCAGCCATCCATACGCTGCTTAGCAACAAGACCGAATTCGGCGGAGCTATCTCGCATGTGAATGGCAACTGCACTCAAGCAAACGTTTCTGATGACATCAAGGCACAGGGCGTGCTGTTTGGTGAACTCACGTCGCTGCTTGCCAGCCATCGCGAACTGCTCGAACCGTACTTCATGAAAAAGGCCGTACTACCAGAATCCGACCGGTTCTCCGCATGGCACGCCGCTTTCTGGACTGGCGGAACGTTGTTGTATGTGCCGCGAAACGTTGAAGTCTCACTTCCGCTCCACAGTCTGATCGCACACAGCCGCAATGGTGTGGCAGAGTTCGGCCATACACTGATTATTCTTGAGGACGGCGCACGAGCGACGCTCCTGGAGGAAACAACATCCGCCACGGACGATATCGCGGGACTGCACGTCGGCTGCGTCGAATTGATCGTAGGTAAAGATGCAAATCTGCGATACGTTCAGTTGCAGAACTGGAATCAGAATTCATGGCACCTCGCACACCAGGCCGGTGTCGTCGGCAGCAATGCATCCTTGCAATGGACTGTCGTTGGTCTTGGTAGCAAGTTGTCGCACATTCATCAGGACATCAATCTCATCGGACGCGCGGCTACGGCGGAAGTCAATGGAGTCACTTTCGCCAGTGACCGCCAGAAAATCAGTTACTACACGCAGCAGCACCATAAAGCGCAGGGGACTCACAGCGATTTGCTTTATAAAGAAGTTCTCCGTGACGAGGCCCGAGTCATCTGGCGTGGCATGATTAAGGTGGATCCGGCTGCCCAGCAGACCGACGGATATCAGCGTAGCGATGCGTTGATGCTTAGCGACCACGCTCGATGTGATGCCATCCCAGGTCTTGAAATCGAAGCTGACGACGTGCGTTGTACCCATGGTGCGACAACGGGGCGAGTCGATCAGGATCAGATTTTTTACTGTATGAGCCGTGGAATTCATCGCCACGAAGCTATGCATATGATTGTCGAAGGATTTTTCCAGCAGGTCTACGATCGCATTCCCGTCGAAGTTGTCCGCGAGACACTCAGCCGCACGGTGCAGGGCAAGCTTGGTATTGAGGCCATTGCGATTTGATTGATTGCAGGCCAAACCAAGCGCAGCGCCGTTCCGGCATTTGCTTGGGGACACTATCAATCCAAATTCGCATGCTCTCCCCACCAACACCCAAAGTCAGGATTCCGTCTCGCCCGCGCGTAGAAACAAAGAACCTGCGAGACTACAATTCATCTTGTTCCCTGTAGATTTTCTTGTGTTTCTCCAAAGTCTGCCGCACATGCGAGGCGATTGAACTCATGTCGAATGTTCTAAAATCTCTGGACCACCCGATCAGTGCGGTCCCGGACGAACGGGGTCGCTTTGGCGAATTTGGCCGCCGCTACGTTCCTGAAACCCTCATGTATGCGCTGGACCAGCTCACCGCAGCCTACGAAGATGCGAGGCAGGACCCGGCATTCGATCGACAGTTGCGCGATTTATTGAAGCATTTTGTCGGGCGTCCTAACCCGCTCTATTTCGCTGAGCGACTGACGGCCAAATGCGGCGGCGCGCGGATTTACTTCAAACGGGAAGACCTCAACCACACCGGTGCCCATAAAATCAACAACACGATGGGGCAGGTGCTCCTGACTCAGCGAATGGGCAAGACACGTGTCATCGCAGAAACCGGGGCCGGGCAGCATGGAGTCGCCACGGCCACAGCTTGTGCCAGATTTGGTCTTCCATGTGTCGTGTACATGGGCGAAGAAGATGTACGCCGACAGAAGCTCAACGTCTTCATTATGCGAACAATGGGTGCCGAAGTTCGTCCTGTGACGACAGGCTCCCGAACACTCCGAGATGCTATCAATGAAGCCATGCGCGACTGGATGGCTTCCGTTCGCGACACACACTACATCATCGGCAGCGTGGTCGGACCGCATCCTTTTCCAATGATGGTCCGTGATTTTCAAGCCATCATCGGCCGCGAAGCTCGCGAACAGTGCCTCGACCAGGTGGGACGGCTTCCTGATGAAGTCATCGCCTGCGTTGGTGGCGGATCAAATTCTGCTGGCATGTTCTATCCATTTGTGGATGACGCAGACGTTGCATTGACCGGTGTCGAAGCTGGCGGTCGCGGGTCGAAGCCTGGTGATCATGCCAGCACCTTGACACACGGCAAGCCAGGAATTCTGCACGGCAGCTACAGTTATGTCCTGCAGGATGAAGACGGCCAAACTTCTGACGTGCATTCAATTTCCGCGGGCCTTGATTATCCGGGAGTTGGTCCTGAACATAGCTATTGGAAAGAAACAGGCCGCGTCGAATACGTCAACATTCTGGACAACGAAGCACTCAGCGCCTTCAGCACAATGGCCAAAACGGAAGGCATCTTGCCTGCGATAGAAACATCGCATGCCATCGCCTATGCCATGAAGTCCGCCGCGAAGCGAAGCACAGACGATGTGATCGTGGTGTGCTTGTCTGGTCGAGGTGACAAGGATGTGAACGAGGTTGCACGGCTTACAGGCCAGGACATGTAGCGCTGTCAATCAAGAATCAAATCTCGCTGCTGCAACGGATTCCAGTCTCATCGTGAATTGGTGAGTCTGGTCAAATACCGGGGGCCGTTCTGAGGTGGTCCCAGAATGCCAATCCTCGACAGCCCTTTTTCGAAGCCAACATCGCCTCATGGGCAAAAAGGAGCCAAAGCCTCGCCCCCGCCGACCGTTGACGCCGGCCACAAAAGCGATCTTCATCTTTGCCGTGCTGATGGTGTTAAGACTGCTGGTGTTCCGTCCAGAACTCGCCAGCGACGGCAAGCCTCGCACAAATGTTCTTGTGAATCACGTCATCGACGGCGACACGTTTGAGCTGGATGATGGTACCCGAGTTCGCATGCTCGGGATCGATGCTCCAGAAGCCGGTTTCAGAAGCAAGACTCCGCAACCGTTTTCTGCCGAAGCAACGGAGTGGTTGAAAAGCAGGATCGAAGGACGCGAAGTTGCACTGCGTATTGATTATCCGAGTACAGATCGCTACGGTCGTACTCTTGCCTGGGTGTTTGAACAAGACGGCACTCTGGTGAATGAACTCATGCTGCGGGAAGGCCGCGTTAAGCTGCTGGCTGATTTTGGCCTGCCAGCGGACCTCGAACCCAATCTCCGGAAAGCTGAAGCTGAAGCCCGCATTCGAAAAACAGGCATTTGGGCTCGAAAGAGTAAGAAGTAGAAACAAAAAAGAAGCTCGGCATTTTCAAAACGCCGAGCTTCAACAAGTCTTTAAGTGACAGGTCTCCAGCACCGTCCAGGTCCATTCAAGTTTCCAACAATACGGGACTGGAGTCCCATCCTGTACCGCATGCTCAACGCTCAAGCGGGCTGCATCGCACCGATGACCTCCCGCAAACGGCCACGAGCGGTGTGCAGTCGTCGCTTAATCGTTCCGATAGGGCTTTCGAACTGCTCGCTCATTTCCTTAAGCGATGCTCCTTCAAAGTAGAAGGCCCACAGAGTTTCTCTGTCCATGTGGCCGAGTTGGTTCAAACCCTCGCGAACCTGTTCGATGTTTTCCTGTCGAATCATTGCAGAAAACGGAGTGTCTTCCGTCTTCTGAACTCCATCGAAGGAATCCGGTTCAAAGCAGGTTTCGTTAGGTCGTCGGACAGCTCGGTTGATCGATAAGCGAACGGCGATCTGGCACAACCAGCCACCGAATCGTTCAGCTTCCTGCAACTGAGGCAACTTACGGAAGGCTCGCAAGAAGACTTCCTGTACGACTTCATCAGCTTCCGCAGTGTTACGCAATCGCTGCATCACGATTCCGTAGATCCGTGACTGGAAGAGTACGACGAGATCGCTGAAAGCGTCCCGGTCGCCGGTCTGAGCTTGCAAAACAAGTGGTGTCAAAGAATCAGTGATCATTAGAGTCAGACTCCAGTCTGAAAATCACGTCGTGGCATTCGAGTGAGTTCGCCAGTGGCGGAAATCGAATGACGCGTGAGAGGACTTCGCAGGAACAGCCGTGAGTCGAGAGGTTTTAACGCCAATAAAGGGCTAAGACCTCGGAAACTCACACGAAGAACATGGAAGGCACACCGTGTGCGATCCATTTCGAGCGGTTCGAGCGGAAGAAGTTTAGATTTCGTCCTGAAAGGGACGGGAGCGTTTTGCCCCTTAACTTCTGCCGCTGGTACCGGTCAGACAACCAAGGCCTTGATAGGCCCGCTCCGGGTTACCGAGTAAACTCGATAGGGAGCGAATGAGCGAACTTAGACAGCGTTCGGAGATTCCTCCGCAATACTGTTTCGAATCGCTCACTGGATGTCCGTGCATTTGATGCCAACGCATAACGCGCATTGGGTCTGCCTGCATCGGTACCACTGCAAATATCGCGGGAGAGGCAGAACGGACGAACAGCGCGGCAATGACATTGGCCTTAATGGCCTTTGTAGATGCGACGACGGCGTTGATCGTTGTGTTCAGCAGCATTGTTCTGCCCTCAGAATAAGTCCCGCGCCCTTTACCGATCACTTTACTTGAAGTGAGTCTGGTTCTGGTCTTTCGGTCCATGTGAATCGTCGCTCGGTGGCGACGCAAAAGCGTCAGCAACAACTATTGTTACCGACAAAATAACTCTTCCGATCCGGTAATATAGACGATTTGGGATGTTTTCAAGAGATTTCAAAATCGCCAACCGAATCTTCCGTTGATCCTAAGACACAACATCGTAAAAATTGGTTCGCCGAAACTTTGAAAGTTTGGAGAAAATCTTTTGGAAACCGCAGAAAGCCAAATTTTCTGGGATTTCGTCGTTCGCAATTTGTCAGTCGAGCGACAAAA
>JANOZG010000934.1:0-13545 GCA_031429275.1 Planctomycetota bacterium | reverse complement strand
ACGGTGTCGACGGAAAACTAGTGAAGAGATTTGACGATCGTCTGTTCGAAGACGGTAAGGACGAGGCCTTTAATTACAAAGACGACATCAATCCGTTCATCGCAGAATTGTTGAAGGACGTTAAGTAGGTCCGCAGACCTTTCGTGTTGCTCGTTGCGTCCTGCGAAGTTTCGACTCTTACCACGCATCGTGCGCGCACGGAGAGTGCATCTTTGGGGAACCGAACAACGTGAGCGGCTGATGTCAGCGAGCCGAGAGGCTCCGTGGGTTCAACAGCTTGAAGTCCGTGTCAGGATAAAGACGATGAGGCTCGTGCCTCCAGCGGGAATGCGGGAGACAGGAGCCTCGAAATGAGTGCTGGAATCAGAACGTCGACAGTGTGCTAATACACCCCGACAGTCGTCGTCTTCGCAAACACATGATAAGGCCTGACGCTACTGACGCCGTCCCAAGGGTATTTTGAACATGGCTTTTCGCGTTCGCCTTCGTCACGTTCGAGGAAGCCAGGAACGAACAGCTCTTTCGTCAGCGTGTAGAGTTTAACTCGCCCAGTTCCACCATAATCCACGACCTTGGTGTGGTCGTCGAAGTCAACAACTTCAATCACAGCACGCGGCTGGGGCGCGTAGTAGGTGATCTTGTAGTTATCAGCCGGATCGAACGGCTTGCCGCACGCCAGACCCATCAAGGTGTTGCCGTACGTCGGAGTGATATAGACGTTGGGACCAAGCAACTCTTCACAGGCAAAGCGGAACCACTGCTGAGTAAATTCCGTACCGCCGCAGAAAATGCCTTTGATACCAGATTCTTCGATGCTGCTACCCTGATCCATCAAACGCAGAGCCAATGCTTCGAGAAGTTTTGGCGTCGTGAACATGCACTGAATTTCATTGTTCGCGCCAAGAATTGTGATAGCCTGGTCGATCACATGCGCGCTGTAGGCCTTTGCACCTTCAACGTCGCCCTTTTTCAGGAGCTTGACGACCCAGCGTGGATCAAGGTCTACGCAAAAGCAGATACCGTCACGAAACTGAGCCAGATGCTCAATCGCCAGACGCAGTCGGCGTGGTCCGGATGGGCCCAGCATCAGCCAGTTTGAGCCGCGTGGAAATGATTCATCCGGTAACGTTTCACTGAAGTTTTCATAGTCGATCCAATGATCTTCGACAACAACGCGGCTCTTGGGCACACCGGTGGTTCCCCCGGTTTCGAAAACATAAATCGGCTTATTTTGAAGTTGTTTTGGCACCCAACGTCGCATCGGGCCACCACGCAGCCATTCGTCTTCGAACAGTGGAAATTTTTTCAGATCATCAAAGCAGTTGACGTCTTTGAGCGGATCAAAGTTGAAGGTCTTCTTCTTCTCAAGCCAGAATTCGCATCCTGTATCATCGCCAAAATGCCACTGCACCAGTTCTCGTGTTTGCTGATCAAGCAATTCTCGCTGTGTCTTCTCGCTTTGGTCCATGGAGGTCATGGGACGTCCTTCTATGAATGGCAATGGTGAATGGGTTTTACTGTGCATCGCATGGTAGACATGCGATTGCGGAATTCAATCGAGCCGACTTCTCGTGCCGTTTGTTCTCAACAAATCACGATGGATTGGCCGCTTTTTCCAGCCGGCCAATAAACTGCTGCAGATCCCGTGGCAGCGGCACCGAAAACTTCAGATTCTCGCCGGTTTTCGGATGGACGAAACCAAGATCTGCCGCATGTAACGCAAGTCGAGGTGCTCGGCTGTGATCTTCGACCGGCGGCTCCTGAAATGGTCCACGATATTTAACATCACCACAGATCGGGTGACGCAATTCGGCCAGATGAATTCGAATTTGATTTGTGCGACCTGTCTCAAGCTGACACTCCAGCTCAGAATAACTTCCAATTGTTCGAATCGGCTTCACGTGCGTCACAGCCCGTTTACCATCGACAACATTCTCACTGCTCCCACGAATTCCGTCGCCACGGTCTCGGACAAAAGTCGTAGTAATAGTTTGAGGCTGCACTTCGCCCGGCACGATACAAAGATACCTGCGAAATGACGAGTGCGAGGCAAATTGTTCGATGAGATGCACTTGGGCGGACTCAGTTCGGGCAAAAGCCAGCACGCCACTGGTCTCTCGATCGATGCGGTGTACTGCGAGCAATTCGACCATACCCGGATCTCGCCAGTTTTCACGCCGAGCGATCAGGCGCGCGAGGCATTCTTCCAAAGATGGCTGAAGGTCGCGGCGTTCCTGCGGCCATTTCGTGTCGCCCGGATGTCGGAGAGACAACATTCCTGCGGGCTTGTTCACGATGACAACTTGTTTGTCCAGATATAGTATCTGAACGTCTTCATCTTTGGGTGGCGGCGGCAATGGCTGGTCACGCAACTCGATAGCATCCCCCGCCACAACGCGACGGCCCTCATCAACACACAGGATACCATTGACGGAAATTCTCCGACCAGACAAATGCTTCCGCGCAGTGGTCCATGTGAGTTCACCTGCGTGTTTTCGCAAAGCGCCAAGGACCGCGCCGGCGGTTTCGGCAGTGACGATGAATTGTTGAATCGGCATATTTGTTTCAAAGTGAGCGGAATGACACTGTGCTTTCGAGATACGAGTGGTTCGCCAGTGAATTGACAGATAGCTCATTTCATTGAATGGAAATCTTTCAGCGGCAGGGGATGTGAATCGTGAACCATCGCGATCTGAGACGGCCAGCCCGAACGCAGGATCAATACGACAACAGCACGACCCTGCAAGGGATAAACGTCTTCACTCGAAAATGGATCTGCAGCCACGTCCGCCAGAGCCGTATCGACATACGGAACCCAACGTTCTGATGGCTTATGCCTGGGCAATCGAAATCCAACGTGGCCCGGCCGAGAATTCAACAACACCAGCAGCGTATCACCAACAATGGGCTCACCACGTTCATCGACCTCATCAATGGATTCACCATTCAGTCGCATTCCCAGCGCACGAAGTTCACCACTGTGCCACAGGTGATCGGCAATTTCCTCACCGTCCTGCGTCAACCATGCGACGTCTTTGATCCCTGCACCTCGAATGCGACGGCCCTGAAAGAAGTTTCTACGCTTGAAAACTGGCTGCGTATGCCACAGAGACGTCATCTGCTTTGCAAACTGAAGGAAGTGTTTTTGCTCGTCATTTAGATCCCAGTTGATCCAGCTGATCTCATTGTCCTGGCAATACGGATTGTTGTTGCCATGCTGCGTCTGTCCAACTTCATCGCCGCTGCGAATCATGGGCACGCCTTGAGACAGCAACAGCGTCGCGAGCAGGTTTTTACGTTGCTTCAGACGCAGGCTTTGGATTCCCGGATCTGTCGTTTCGCCTTCAACGCCGCAATTCCAGTTGTTGTTGTGATTGTCGCCGTCGCGGTTTTCTTCCAGGTTGGCAAGATTGAGCTTGTGCTCATAGGTGACAAGATCGCGCAGTGAAAATCCATCGTGAGCCGTGACAAAGTTGATACTGGCATAAGGCTTGCGTCCGTTGTGCTGATAAAGATCGCTGCTTCCGGTGAGGCGCGTGGCAACCTCCGAGATCAGCCCGCCATCACCCGCCCAGAAGCGGCGAATTGTGTCGCGATAGCGTCCGTTCCATTCTGACCACAGATGCGGAAAATTGCCGACCTGATATCCACCGCTGCCCAGATCCCATGGTTCAGCAATCAGCTTCACCTGTGACAGAACAGGGTCCTGCATGATGATGTCAAAGAAGGCACTCAGTTTATCAACGTCGTGTAATTCACGAGCCAGTGCGCTGGCAAGATCGAAACGGAAACCGTCGACGTGCATTTCCTGAACCCAGTATCGAAGACTGTCCATGATCAACTGCAGCACACGCGGCGTTTGCATGTTCAGTGTATTGCCACAGCCCGTGAAGTCCTGATAGTAACGACGATTATTAGGCATCAGCCTGTAAGATGCGGCATTGTCGATTCCTCGCAGCGACAACGTCGGTCCGCGCTCGTTGCCTTCACCTGTATGGTTGTAAACGACATCCAGTATGACTTCGATGCCCGCTGCGTGCAGCTGCTTAACCATGCTCTTGAACTCGTCGATCGCATCTTGGGGCTGAGCGGCTGAGGAATAGCGAGACTCCGGCGCAAAGAACGAAAGGGTGTTGTACCCCCAGTAGTTGCTCAGACCGTGAGAAACCAGATGGCGATCATCAACGTGATAATGCACCGGCATCAACTCAACAGCAGTGACACCAAGTTTTTTCAGATGATCGATCGCAGCGTGAGATGCCAACCCGGCGTATGTGCCTCGCAGAGGTTCCGGAACCAATGGATTCAGTTTTGTGAATCCTTTGACATGCATCTCATAGATCAAAGTCTTATGCCAAGGTGTATCTGGATGGGCATCGTCGCCCCACTGAAATTGCGAATTCGTCACAATCCCAAGTGGCGCGCACCATGCATTGTCGCGTGTGTCGATCTGCAAATCTTCATTGGGATTTCCAACTTCGTGACCAAACATGGCATCTGACCAGCCGATTCCGCGGCCGATCGCTCGAGCATATGGGTCGAGCACCACCTTTTGCGGGTTGAATCGATGACCGGCAAAGGGCTCAAAAACGCCGTGGACACGGTATCCATAAAGCTGGCCGGGCCTGATATCGGGCAAGTAAATGTGCCAAACTTGATCCGTGCGCTCCGTCACCGGAATGCGATGAACTTCGTTCATGTCGTCCGGTTTATTGAAAAGGCAAAGTTCGACACCTATCGCATTTTCCGAAAACAGGGCAAAGTTCACTCCATTTCCATCCCATGTTGCTCCAAGCGGATTCGGACGTCCCGGCCAGATTCGAAGTTTCATCGATCTTTTCACTTTGAGATAATGTCAGAGTTTTGTTGCGAAAGAAGTATGTCGAAATTCCATCGACTTTGACACCTTCGGCAAGATGGAGTCGGCTAGGCTATTGATTTTGTATAATACTGTACATATGATCAAATCGTGCAATCTGCAGATGGTGCGTAGTTTCCGTCTGTATGAACTTTAACGATCACCATTGATTGGCAGTGGAGGATGTGGTCAGGATTCCAAGTCCGCCAGCGGGTCTGCCTTCCATTTGCGCCGATATGACTTTCCAGATGAAGGGGTTTCATTGCGCGATGTTCCCATGCGCTCGGGGAGTGTTTGAGGAAATGGGGAGACAGAGTCGACTTTGTGTTTGACTCTGTTTTTGTCAAACAGTCAGATACTCACAATACAGTTAGCGTCTTTACGCAATTACCAGTTCTGAGCGCTTTCCGTAAATCGTTTAGTACAAGTGGACTTCATGAAAAGCCTCATATTCAAAGTTGCAGCCGTCTTCATTGCGGTCGTTGCCGTAATGCTTATGGGTGCCGCGTTGTCGGTTTATTTCGTGCATCCTGACGCATTGTCTGAGATGAGTACTCCTGCGATGCAGAATTATTCATTTGAACAGACGACGGGCGAGAACCCGACATGGACCGTCAAGCGACGTTTTTCCACGGATCCTGTTGCGGCACCGGATGAAAAAGGTACGGTAGGGTCATTCAAAACGGCTTATGAAGCTCTCACGAAAGCTCATGAAGATCTTGCTTCTCAAATGGGCAAGCAGAAAAATGAAAGAGTCGCTCTTAAGACGACCGTAGACAACGAATCGAAACTATTCGAAGCATCACAGGCTCAGGACGTTGAAGCAATTGCCAGTCGGGTGGCCATGCTGAAGGCGACGTCTGATCAGATTCAAACTGCCGTTCTGGCAAAATCAGATGAGGCTCAAGCCATCTCCGTTAAGACGCTGGAGGTTCGCGAAGAAACGGCAGCTCGTCGCCGAGACGTGTTGCGACTTCGCCATGAACTTGAAGAAACTCGCACAGACCTTTTTCGTCTGAACGAGATTTTGCGTCACGATACAGATCAGTTGTTGCGTCTTGAACTGGAAAATCAGGCTCTTGAGCAACGTCTGCAGCAGCTGCAGAAACAGTCAGAAGAGTATTAAAGGTTCATGGGCTGCCGAGTCGATCCCCACCGGCGGACTGGTTCATGGATCTAAATTGAATTGAGTTTTACGTTTTGAACATTTCACCTGAGCGGGTTCTCATGATGAACCTGAGAGGCCTCGGAGCAGCACGATGAAAAATATCGTCAGCAAAATCCTGATCGTTGCCAATCTGGTATTCAGCCTTTGCTTTATGTGCTTCGCTGGTGCTGTTTATTCATTCCAGGCCGGCTGGGTGCAGAAGTATGAAAAAGCAGCTACTCAGGCGGCCAGCACTAAAACTCAGCTTGACGATGCCATTAAGCAAAAGGATGATCTTCAGACGAAGCTCAAGGCGGATTTCGAGGCGGAAAAAACACGGGCAGATAATGCTGAAGCCAAAGTGAATGGACTTGAGTTGAACCTGAAGCAGTCAATTGCCAGCCAGGCCAACGCTGAAAAAGAACGCGATAAGCACCTGGCCGATTTGCTGGTCGCTCAGAAGGAAGCTCAAGCCCGCTATACGGAAACCAATGATGGTCGTGCAGAAATCAAACGCCTGCGAGATCAGAACAACGAAGCGATTGCTATTCGACGAGGACTTGAAGACAAAAACCTGCAGATGGAAGGCCAACTCGGTGATGCCTCAAGTCGTGAAACTCAGTTCCTGAAGGAAATCACGCGACTGAACGACCTGCTGCGGTTGAACAAAATCGATCCTCGCGATCCTGTGATCGGTCCCGTGCCGAAATTCGTTCAGAAGGTTGATGGCAAAGTTGAAGAGTCACGCAAGAACGCTTCACGAAGCCAGGAACATGTCCTGATCTCTGTCGGTAGTGACGACGGAGTGTTTAAAGGCATGCAGATGACGGTCTACCGCACAACGGATGATGGCAAAGCAAACTTCCTTGCGACAATTCAAATTACAGACGTTTATCCAGACAAGGCAGTTGGCCTTGTCGTGGAAGACACTCGCAACGGCACAATAGGACGAGATGACTATGTCACAACAAAGTTCTGATCCAACGATTTACGACGGTCTAATGTTCGTATCGCTGGGTGCAGTCATCGTGGGAATCGTATTCCTCATCATGGCTCTGGACGGCTACGGCTGGTCCAACGGCGGCTGATTCGGCACGTCTTCTTCGGCCGTTCCTGGTGTTGTGGCCGGTCTGCTACTGTGGCCCGTCTCCGACCGAGCCACATGTATTGACCGAAGTTCTCTCGTTCACAGCAGTGCGAGGTCAGGAGACACGTCTTCAGCTCGTACCGCAGGCAACTGCGGTTGTAGTTCGTTGCAATTCGTCTTCTGGATACCGTTCCGGTCTTAGGGCGGGTAACTTCGGTTTGAGACCAGCCACAACGGGCAGCGATACGTCAGGACGGGTCTGGAGACCCGTCCCACGAATTCATCGCCGTTTAATTTCCGCCTGCTACTTAGCGCGATGCTGGCGTTTGCGTTCGTTTTCTTTCAGCAGCACCTTTCGCAGCCGGATGACCTGCGGTGTGACTTCGACGTACTCGTCCCATTCGATGTATTCCAGAGCCGACTCAAGCGTCAGTTCACGTTTTGGACGCAGGACAACCGCTTCTTCAGCACCTGTTGAACGATTGTTTGTGAGCTTCTTTTCGCGAATTGGATTCACGACCATATCGTTATCGCGAGCATTTTCGCCAACGATCATGCCTTCATAAACGTCTTCACCGCCGTGGCAAAACAGTTCGGCTCGTTCCTGCAGCTTCCACAGCGCGTATGTCACCGTCTTACCGCTGTCCTGCGAAATGAGTACGCCGTTTTGACGATGCGGAATTTCGCCCTCAATGGCACGATAGTCTTCAAATCGATGATGCATGATCGCTTCGCCGCGTGTTGCATTCAGCATCTTGGTTCGCATGCCGATCAAACCGCGAGCTGGAATGCTGAATTCCAGATGAGTCATGCCGGTTGCGGTCGTCGTCATGGTCTTGGCCTGACCTCGGCGAGCCCCGACCAGTTCCATCACTGGCCCGATATCGGCACTTGGCACATCGACTTCAAGCAATTCGTATGGTTCGCATTTCTTGCCGTTAATTTCGCGAACGATCACTTCCGGTTTGCCAACGGAAAGTTCGAAGCCTTCGCGACGCATGGTTTCGATCAATACTGCCAGATGCAGCACACCGCGACCGGAAACCATAAACGACTCTTTGTCTTCGGTTTCTTCAACTCGCAGAGCCACGTTCGACTGCAGTTCGCGATACAAACGATCGCGAAGATTCCGGCTGGTTACGTACTTGCCATGTTGTCCGGCCAGCGGTGAACTGTTAATCGTAAATTTCATGGAGAGCGTTGGCTCGTCAACGGCAATTCGTTCCAACGCAACCGGATTCAGCGGATCCGCGATTGTGTCGCCAATTTCCGGGTCTGGAAGACCGATCACTGCCACGATGTCACCTGCACATGCCTCTTCAGCATCGGATCGTCCGAGATTGTCGAATAGCTGAACCTGATCGACCTTTGACAGTGCCTTTGAACCGTCAGCACGCATCAGTGCGATCTGCTGACCTGTGCGAATCCGTCCGGCAGCGATGCGCCCTGTTGCAACCCGTCCTACATACCTGGACCATTCCAGCGAAGTCACCATCAACTGAAGTGGTTCGTCCGGACGAACGATTGGGCCCGGGATTTTTTCGATGACCAGTTCCAGTAGTGGACGCACATCGCCACCTTTTTGGTTTGGATCGTGGGTCGCATAACCTTCACGGGCACTGGTAAAGATGTACGGGAAGTCCAGAGTCTTGTCGTCAGCACCAAGTTCGACAAGCAGGTCAAATGTCTGGGATACAACTTCGTCTGGACGACAGTCGGCTCGGTCAATCTTGTTAATCACGACCATCAGTGACAGCCCGCACTCCAGAGCTTTCTGAAGCACAAATCGTGTTTGCGGCCGAGGCCCTTCGAAAGCATCAACGACCAGCAATGCACCGTCAGCCATTTTGAGCACGCGTTCAACTTCACCGCCGAAGTCTGCGTGTCCCGGCGTATCAATAATATTGATGCGAACATCGTTCCACATCATGGCGATGTTCTTGGCCAGAATCGTGATCCCGCGTTCGCGTTCCAGATCGTTTGAATCCAGAATGCAGGTGCCCATGTGCTGGTTTTCGCGAAACATGCCGCTTTGACGAATGAGACAATCGACAAGAGAAGTCTTGCCATGGTCGACGTGCGCGATGATGGCGATATTGCGAATGTCGGTTCGACGAAGAACTCCCTGATCATCGACCACGGGAAGAGAAACAACGCTAGACATGAAAAACACCCTGGGGGCTCGATTGCGTGCAACAGTTGTGACCACGGAGCGTGTCGAAGATGGACGCGGCTGGAATCCGTGAAAAAAGGCAACCGAGAAGCGCCGGAATGATACCCAGACGGCCTCCTTCCACGAAGACGTCAATCAGAAATTCAACGTAAATTCTTCGTTACTGGAGCTTCAGAAGTAAGAAAACACTGTGTTTTCAGGGCATCGCAAAATGGAGGGCGTTATTTGTTCACGGTTTTCACAAGTCTGTTTGCCATGTTTACCGCTCCTGCTACGGCGTTTTCAACCACCGCAACTTCGGCAATCTGCAGGCCAGCTGCTTCTGTTTCCGCGATTACCTGCCGCCTGAACGCTGGATTTTGAATAAGCACAGCCCCTGTCATTGCAATAAACAGGCGTGAATCTAGCTCCAGTCTCCGAGCTGTAACGACTGTCATGGCCGCTAGTTCCGTTGCCGCATGGCGGACAAGATCAAGGGCCGCAGCATCACCTCGATCGGCCGCACCAAACGCCAGCACCGCCAATCCAGCCACAACCGCTCGAGGTACTTCCTGCGAATATACCGCAGTGACTATTTCCTGTGGCGATGACAAATTCAGACTTGCGAGTACATCAGCGACCAGGCATGTTTGCTGGGCACGCCCATCGACTGCTCGCGAAACTGCTTGCAGCACTGACCTGCCAATGCTGAACGCGCTGCCTTCGTCGCTGAACAAGTAACCCCAACCACCACTTCTCGCAATTTCGCCCCGCGAATTTCGCCCCCAGGCAAGCGAGCCGGTCCCGGCGATCAATGCGACGCCGCAACCGTCTCCTCCATTCGCATGAAGCAGTGGAATGGCATCATTGACAACTTCAAATCGACTGGCAAGGCGTGTGAACTGCGCCCATTCGAGAATGACGCTGCGATCGGAATTCCTGTCTGCTCCCGCAAGCCCCAGGCAAGCCGAAGCCACCGTCGCACGCTGTAGGCCCGCGTCCATAAAGGCAGCATCGATAGCCGCATCAAGATTTTTTGTAGCCTCAACCGGCCCAACGGCACGCTGATTGGAGGGACCACCGAAGCCTTTACCCACGATGACAGGATCACTCTTGAGTGAACCTTCTGCGATGGTAGCTAACCAGGCAACGGTCTTGGTACCTCCGCCGTCGATACCTAAAATGTATGCTGTTTTGGAACTGTCAGGGTTGCTCATAGATCCGTGATTGCAACGTCACACGGCGTTCGTGTCAATTGTGTGGCTGATACAATTCCCCTGAACTTTCTGTAGAATCCATCGAGTCATTCACGAAATTCGAACTCAAGGCTCCTTTCATGTTTCAGATGAAGCGAATCGTCGTCGGTGTCGAAATGCCAGCGGAGCGCCCCTGGAGTTCCACAAAGCTTAAGCCACCTGCTCAACTGGCGGTGCAGCAGGCATTTGAAGTTGCCAACAATGGTCAATCTCCTGTCACGCTGGCAGCAATCCTTCCGAAGCCCGCTACAGGTTGGTTTAAGACCAAGGAAGATGCCGACCGCCAGATGACTCAGGATCTTGCCGCCGCTGATACTGTTCTCAACGAACTGAAAACGAAGTACACATCAGATGAGAAATCTGCAAAACAGGTCGATTGCGTCGTCCGGAAGGGTGATGCCTGGGAAGAACTTATTCGTTTGGCAGGTAACCGTCCAGATACGCTGATTCTCTGCGGGACCAGGGATCGCGGGTCTTTGCGTCGAGTTCTTTTCGGTAGCACTGGGTTAAAATTGCTGCGGCTCGCACCAGGACCAGTCTGGATCGTCAAGCCACCTCTGGAGAACAACGACTCTGTTGACATCGTGGCAGCCACAGATCTTGGACCAGTTGGTGAGGACGTGATTCGCACTGCCGTATCGATCGCTCGTCGAAACTCAGCTCGTCTGCACGTCGTTCACGCCGCGGAACACGGCTCCAACATTGACCAGGTGACTGGGCAGGTTCACGAGCAGCTTGCTGCGACAGACTACCGTACTGTCCTGTCCGGCGTCAAAGTGCATGTGGCCGAGGGCGATGCGGATCAATGCATTCTGAATGCTGTGAAAGTTGCCAATGCAGACTTGGTGATTCTAGGGACTTCTTCAAAATCCGGAGCCTCAGGTCTGTTGCCAGGAAGCACAGTAGAACGCCTGTTGCCCGAATTGAATTGTTCGATTCTTGCACTTAAACCTGAAGGTTTTCGGTCGATGCTGCCTGCTGAATTCTGGACGATGCAGAGAACTCAACCAAGCCACTGATTCCTTGCAAGAATACGGACTCATCCTTCCACGCCTCGACGACCATGGAGGGCGTAGGCGGACCCGCCGAATCCTTTGGCACTTTCCGTCCTCTTACACACTAAACATCCTTCGATTGATAACGTATAACGCTGCTCGGTGGAAAAACGTGAATGATCAACGATTGTGATATCAGGAAAGACCATGGCTGGCCCATCACTTCGACGCGCGATTGTGGCTGAATTCATCGGCACATTTCTGCTCATCTTCTTTGGCTGTGGTGCGGTGCATGCTGCAGTACTGACCGGCGCGCAGAGTGGACTGTGGCAAGTGGCTGTTGTCTGGGGCGTCGCCATTATGTTGGCGATCTATGCCGTAGGAGCTGTCAGTGGTGCTCACATCAATCCAGCGATGACAATAGCCAGCGCCGTTTGGCGAGGCTTTCCAAAAGCGAAGATTGTGCCATATATCGTGGCTCAACTGGCCGGTGCGTTTGTGGCAGCGGCCGCACTATTCGTTCTGTTTGAACCGCATATCGTGGCCAAAGAAGCATCCAAGGGAGTCGTGCGAGGCCAGGCAGGCAGCGAGATGACGGCAATGTGTTATGGCGAATACTATCCAGCTCCCGGATCGCTGGGAGATGGCGAAGGACCTTACTCGCCTGAAGATCATGCGAAACTCAAATCACGCATGTCTCAAGGCCGCGCTTTCGTGGCAGAGGTTCTCGGAACAATGATTCTGGCATTTGTTGTTTTCGCCGTAACTGATCCGAGAAACTCAGGCTCACCAATGAGCAGCATGGCGCCGATTTTCATTGGGCTCACAGTGAGCGTCTTGATTTCAGTCATCGCGCCGTTGACTCAGGCCTGCTTCAATCCCGCGCGGGACTTCGGCCCTCGCGTTTTTGCCAGCCTCGCCGGCTGGGGATCAATCGCACTGCCGGGATTCCGTGACCTCGGGTGGTTGACCGTCTATATTATCGCCCCGACTGTGGGTGCAATCCTTGGCGGCGGAATCTACGATTTCGCCATTCGACCGGCCTATCCTGTCGATGATAACGAAATCAAGTGATAGCCGGCCGGTCACAAATGAAATTCGTTGTCGAGACTACCTGTGTTCGAGGTAGCATTCGGCAAGCAGTTTTCCCAATTGAACGATTCCGGCCGCCGTGATAACCAGTTGCTCTTCCTGTGGCGGGAGATCGAACGCCTTGAGATGCACAAAAGCCGAGTCCGCTTCAGCGATGGCCGCGAGTCTTGCTGTGATGTCAATTTTGTTAAGCCCCTCTTCGTTCGCAGGAGGTTGCTGACTGACATACCACTTCAACGACGGCAGCCCCAGATCCTGCCGACTTTGGTTGACGCTTGATTGCAGCCACTTGGCCGCGTTGTTGCGATACGGCCAAAAGGCCATGTCGTTTTCACCAAGATGATAGAAGATGCCCGCCAGTGTCACCGGATGGCCTTTGGCCTCAAGATCTTTGATTGATTCCTGGATGAAGGCAATAAACTGCGGGTAGAGATTCCTGTCTTTCGCATCTGTTCCCTGTGGAGTCCAATCGTCGATCTGCGAACCACTGTGCGTGAATTTGGCAATGGCGATGTTGTCAGGAAGTTTATTTTGCAGCGTTTTTCCAAAGCTAAGCTCCGGGCCGAACGTATTATAGAATCCAGCAGGACCGAGGGGTTCCCAGCCGTTCGAAGTTTTGTAACCGCCTCCTATGTTGTACTTGAAAGCGATGCTGTCATTGTTGTTTGCCAATGCCGTCGCATCACCCAGCGTTTCCAGTTCCTGCTTGAAAGCGCGTTCGCCTTCCATATTGCGATGTCCGGCAAGAATGAACAGCTTGATCGTGCTTCCCTTTTCGTAAGGCCATGTCTTCAGCGGGCGATCGTTGGTCGTCTTCATTCCGATCGTTCTCAGATATGCATCTGCGTAGTTTTCGCCATGCTCAAGTTGTCCCAGGGTTCCATAGTGATAATGCAGTCCTTCCCCGCCACCAATTTCGACGGCATTGTGGGATGTTGGAATGTACTCCGCCAACGGA